>NZ_JBSGDD010000016.1:0-97438 GCF_053602195.1 Kitasatospora sp. NPDC004531
GTCGCGGCCCGGGCGCGCCGACCGCGCCGTCGGCCGGCCTGCCGTCGGCGCGGGTCTGATCGACTCGCCTGCCCTGCACCGGTGTTCAGGTCTCCGGGTAGGCGACGTGGATGCCGAAGATCGCGTCCTGCGGGTCGCGCAGCACGGCCAGCCGCGGGCCCTCGGGGACGTCGGTGGGCGGCAGGGTGACGGTGGCGCCGAGCAGTGCGGCGCGTTCGGCGCTCAGGTCGACGTCGGCGACCGCGAAGTACGGCATCCAGTACGGCGGGACTTCGGCGGGGAACTGGTCGGCCATGTCCATCATGCCGCCGAAGTCCCTTCCGCCCAGGCCGAATTGGGTGTACATCTCGCCGGCGGCGACGCTCCAGCCGAACACCCTGGGGTAGAACGCGACGGCGCCCTTGGGGTCGCGGGTGGCGAGTTCGACCCAGCCGAGCGTGCCGGGTTCGTTCAGCGCGTCGGCGCCGCGCAGGGTGCCGGGCTGCCAGGCGCAGAAGACCGCGCCGCCGGGGTCGCGGGCGACGGTGAAGCGCCCCCAGTCGAGGGCGTCCGTGGGCTCGACGACCAGGCTGCCGCCCGCGTCGGTGATTTGCCGGGCGGTGGCGTCGACGTCGGGGGTGTGGAAGCTGATGCTCCACGCGACGGGCTGGCCGGGCTGCATCAACCCGGCCAGCCCGGCGACGAGTCGGTCGCCGTTGTACAGCCGGGTGTAGCCCATGGCCCGCTCGTCGGCGGCGGTCTCGGCGCGCCAGCCGAACAGCTCGTGGTAGAAGGTCTTGGCCGCGACCGGGTCCTTGGCGGCCAGTTCGACCCAGCAGGGCGCTCCGGGGGTCGGCTCGGTGATCTTCACGGGCGGTTCATCTCCAGGATCAGCTTGCCGCGGGCGTGTCCGGTCTCGACTGCGGCGATCGCCTCGGCGGCCCGCTCCAGCGGGTAGCGGGCGCTGATCTGCGGGTCGAGGGTGCCGTCGGCGACCAGCTCGGCGAGCGCGGTGAGGACGGTCGCGGTGCCGTCGCGCCGCACGTAGGCGCCGCCGAGCTCCTCGGCGGTGGCCCGGTCGGCGGTGGACACCAGCCGTCCGGGCCGGCGCAGCGCCCCGGCGACGTCGCGGACGGCCGGGCCGCCGACCAGGTCGAGGATCGCGTCGACGCCGTCGGGGGCGGCCTCCCGCAGCCGGTCGGCGACGCCGTCGCCGTAGCGGACGGGGGTGGCGCCGAGCTTGCGGACGTGGTCGGCGCTCGACGCGCCCGCGGTGCCCAGGACGGTGAGGCCGCGGGCGCGGGCGAGCTGGGTGGCGGCGCTGCCGACGCCGCCGGAGATGCCGACGATCAGCAGGGTCTCGCCGCGTTCCAGGTCGAGCTGGTGGAGCGCGTCGTAGGCGGTGGCGGCGGCGACGGGCAGCGCCGCGACCTGGTCGAAGCCGACGGTGGCCGGTTTGCGGGCGGTGGCGCGGGCGGCGAGCAGCACCTGTTCGGCGAACGCCCCGGCGGGCGCGATGCCGAACACCTCGTCGCCGACGGCGAACCCGTTCGCCTGCTCCCCCACGGCCGTCACCACGCCGGCCGCCTCGCTGCCCATCACCAGCGGCGGTTCGGCGGCCGTCCCGAACCAGCCTTCACGCTTCTTCCAGTCGGCGGGGTTGACCCCGGCCGCCCTGACCTCGATCCGCAGCCCGCCGGGGCCGGGCTCGGGCAGCGGCCGGTCCAGGAACCGCTGCTGCTCCGGCCCGCCGTACGCGACGAACCCGAATGCCTTCACCATCTCGTCCCGCCTCTTCCTCGCCGGCTCGCCGGTGACGCCCCGGCGCCACCTCAGCTTGCCGGGGTACCGGCCGGTAGCCAGGGCACGGGTGGGCCGAACGGACCGGAGGACGCCGGACGGGGCGGTCCGAGCGGGGCACGAAGGGGCGGGGCGGTCCGGGCGGGGCGGGCGACACCGGACGGGGGCGGTGCGGGCTCAGCGCTCGCGGTCGGCGCGCGGCGCGAGCTCCGGCTGGTCCGCGAACTCCGGCCCGGGCTCGGCGAGTCGGCGCACGGCGGGCACGGCGGCGGCCGGCCCGTGGCGGCGCTCGACGCCGTCGGGGCCGGCCGCGGCGACGAACTCGGCGGCGCGTTCGGGGTCGGCCTCGGCGATCCGGCGGGCGATCTCGGCGGGCCGCACGGGCCGCCCGAAGTGCCAGCCCTGGGCGAGGTCGCAGCCCATCAGCCGCAGGCGTTCGGCGTCGGCGCGGGTCTCGACGCCCTCGGCGGTGACGGACAGCCCGAGGGTGTGGGCGAGCGAGACCAGGCCGCTGACGATCCGCCACCCGAGGTGGGTGTCCTTGGCGGGGTCGTGCAGGTCGCCGACGAAGGAGCCGGCGATCTTCAGGTTGGAGACCGGCAGGTCGCGCAGGTAGGCGAGGTTGGACCAGCCGGTGCCGAAGTCGTCGACGGCCAGCGAGACGCCCATGTCGACCAGCGCGTGCAGCGCCTTGAGGGCCTCGTCCTCGGGGCCGACCACGGTCGATTCGGTGATCTCCAGCTGCAGCATCGACGGGTCGAGGCCGGTGCTGCGCAGGATGCGGTCGATGTCGGCGACCAGTCCGGCGTTGCGGGCCTGCCGGACGGCGAGGTTGACGCTGACCTTGGGGGCCCGGTCGCCGAACCGGGCGACCCAGTCGGCGGCCTGCTCGCAGGCCTGTTCCAGCACCCAGCGGCCGAGCGGCATGATCAGCCCGGTCTCCTCGGCGACGCCGACGAACTCCTCGGGGCTGAGCACGCCCAGCTGCGGGTCGCGCCAGCGCACCAGCGCCTCGACGACGGTCATGGTGCCGGTGGAGAGGTCGATCATCGGCTGGTAGTCGATGAAGAACTCGCCGCGATCGAGGGCGGCGGGCATCCGCACGGACACCGCGTAGCGGCTGACGGCGCGGGCGTTCTCCTTGGGATCGAACAGCGTCCAGCGGCCGCGGCCGGCCTCCTTGGCGCGGTACAGCGTCAGGTCGGCGGCGCGGACGGCCGCGCCGGGGGTGGTGCTGGAGATGCGGCGTTCCAGCACGCCGACGCTGGCGCCGACGGCGAGCCGGTGGTCGCCGATGACGACGGGCTTGGTGAGCGCGGCGAGCACGGTCTTGGCGGCGGCGACGGCCTCCTGCTCGCCGCGGCAGTTCTCCAGCAGGACCACGAACTCGTCGCCGCCGAGCCGGGCCACCATGTGCCCGAGCGGGCTGAGCGCGGACTCCAGCCGGCCGGCGACCACCGTCAGCAGCTGGTCGCCCATGTCGTGGCCGAGGCTGTCGTTGACGACCTTGAAGCCGTCCAGGTCGACGTAGCACAGGCCGAACCGGGCGTCGGGCTCCGGCGATTCGAACAGCCGCTCCAGCCGTTCGAAGAACGCGGCCCGGTTGGGCAGGCCGGTCAGCGGGTCGTGGGTGGCCTGGTGGCGCAGGCGCTCCTGGAGCCGGTAGCGGTCGGTGACGTCCTCCAGCATGGCGACCTGGTACAGCGGCGAGCCGTCGTCGTCGCGGATCAGCGAGACCGTCAGGTGGGTCCAGACCACTTCGCCGTCGCGCCGGTAGTACGGCTTGTCGAACTGGAAGTACTCGCGCTTGCCGCTGATCAGCTCCTCGTAGGCCTCCCACACGCCGGGGGTGTCCTCGGGGTGCATCAGGTCGTTGACCCGCACGCCCTGCATGTCCTCGGGGCCGCCGCCGAAGATCTCGCCGAGGGCCCGGTTGACGGCCAGGATGTTGCCGTCGGTGTCGCCGAGGCCGATGCCGATCGCCGCGGATTCGAACAGGGCGCGGAAGCGGGCCTCGGAGACCCGCAGCGCCCGTTCGACCTCCTGGCGGGCGGTGTCGGCGGCCAGCCGGATGGCCTCCTGCTCGCTCAGCGTGCGTTCGCGCAGCGCCGCCGCCCAGCCGGCCGCGAACGCGCCGGACAGCGCCGGGCCGCGTTCGTCGGGGACGGCCCGGCTGTGCAGCAACTGGACGGCGTCGGACAGCAGTTGGGGGTCGGTGAAGTGGTTGTCGATGAGCAGCGCCCCGACCTGTCCGGCCAGCTCGGGGCGGAACGGCTCGTCCTCGGCGGCGCGGCGCAGCAGGTCGGCGGTCCGCGCGATCAGCGGGTTGAGGACGCCGGGGCGCACGGCCGCGCCGTGTCCGGTGCGCAGCATGGCGGCCCAGGCGGTTCTGAACCCGCTGTCCGGGGCGGCCGCCCCGGTCATGACAGGCGTCCGACGCCGGCCATCCCGGTCATCCGCTCGGGGTGCGGGCCGACCGTGTCGGCGTCGTCGGGGCGCCATTCGGGCAGGTAGACCACGCCGGGTTCGACCAGCTCGAAGCCGTCGAACATGGCGGTGATCTGTTCGCGGCTGCGCATGGTGAGCGGGGTGGGGGTCGAGCGGTAGAGGTCCTGGTGGGAGCCGGCCTGGTCGGGGCGGCCTTCGAGGGAGGCGTGCGAGAGGACCAGGGCGCTGCCGCTGGGCAGGGCTTCGCGGAGCTTGGCGAGGATCTTGTCGGGTTCGTCCTCGTCGGTGACGAAGTGCATCACGGCGTTGAGGATGACGGCGACGGGTTCGCCGGGGGCGAGCAGCTCCTCGACCTCGGGGCGGGAGAGCAGGTCGTCGATGTCGCGCAGGTCGGCGTCGACGACCTGGCACAGCGGGTCGTCGGCGAGGATCAGGCGGCTGTGCGCGACGGCGACCGGGTCCAGGTCGACGTAGACGACGCGGGCGTCGGGCTGGTACTCGCGGGCGACCTCGTGGACGGCGCCGAAGGTGGGGATGCCGGAGCCGATGTCGAGGAAGCGGCTGATGCCCTCGGCGGCCACGTACTGGGTGGCGCGGTGCAGGAACGCCCGGTTGGCCCGCATGATCTTCGGCAGGTCCGGCCAGAGTCCGATCGCCTTGCGCGCCATTTGCCGGTCGACCTCGAAGTTGTGCGAGCCGCCGAGGTAGTAGTCGTAGACCCGGGCGGCGTTCGGCTTGTCGAGGTCGGTCCCCGCGGGCACCCAGTTCGGACGCGCCATGACGGCACCCCTTCCGGCGGGCAATCGGTCGAAAAATGGCAACAGGACATAAAGATCTTCCTATACTTCGGCTCCACTCGGCAAGCGGCGTCGTCCGACCAGGGGCAATGCCGCCGCCGACCGGGCGGCTTCGGCGGTTCGCGCCGCGCCCGCGCGGGCCGTGCGGGGGCGCACGCGGGGCCGCCGCCCGCCCGCACGAGTGGCGGGGGGGGCGGCGGCCGGGTCGGGCGGTCGAACGGATCAGCTGGTCGCGGTGCAGGTCAGGGCGGGCAGGGCGTTGGTGCCGGAGTAGGTGCCGCCGAAGCCGAAGCTGGTGCTCGCGCCGGCGCCGAGCGTCCCGTTGTAGGACAGGTTGGCGACGCTCACGGCCGTCCCGGACTGGCTGAGCTGGCCGTTCCACAGGTTGGTGATCTGCTGGTTGCCGCCGAAGGTCCAGCTGACCTTCCAGGTCTTGATCGCCGAGCTGCCGGCGGTGACGGTGACGTCGGCGTTGAAGCCCGCGCCCCAGTCGTTGGTCACCTTGTAGGCGGCGGTGCAGCCGGAGCCGCCGCCGGGGCCGCCGCCGGAGGCCTGGGTGGTGGCGACCAGCGCCGCGGAGGCCGCGGAGACGTTCCCGGCCGCGTCGTGGGCCTTGACGGTGTAGGTGTACGCGGTCGAGGCGCTCAGGCCGGTGTCGGTGTACGAGGTGCCGGTGGCGGAACCGACCAGGGTGCCGCCCCGGTAGACGTCGTAGCCGGTGACGCCGACGTTGTCGGTGGAGGCGCTCCAGGTCAGCGCGACGCTGTTGGCGGTGGTGGTGGCCGCGAGGCCGGTGGGGGCGGTCGGCGCGGTGGTGTCGCCGCCGCCGGACGAGCCGAGCGCCGGGTAGGCGTTCTTCAGCAGCTCCTGGAACTGCGCGGAGAACCAGTGGCCGGCCAGCGGGGCGTTCGGCAGCGCGCCCGACATGTTGTTGTTGTTGCGCGGGTTGCCGGTGTACGTCGGGTCGCACATCCGGTCGAAGCCCTTGCCCTCGTCGTTCGAGATGGCCGAGCTCGCGCCGTCCGACTCGCCCGGGGGCTTGACCCACACGTAGGCGGCGATGCCGTCCTCGGGCGCGGCCTTGGGACGCTCGCCGAGGCCCGCGCCGGACTGGTTGCACCAGTTGCCGGTCTGGAAGCGGCGGTCGATCCGGCCGCCGTCGACGTACGCGTCCACCGAGGTCTTCGGGCCCGGTCCGGCCGGGCGGTTCGCGCCGCCCCAGCCGTTGCGGGAGGTGTCGATCAGCATGCCGATGTTCGAGTTGAAGCCGGACGCGACGGCCTTGGTGCGCCACGCCTTGGCGAACGACGCCTCGTCGACGTAGTTGTTCCAGTCCACCCACTTGCTCTGGCGGACCGTGGTGCCGTTCACCGAGTCGCCGACGGTGAAGTTCGGCTCGTGCAGCGCGCCGTAGTTGGCGGTGTTGACGACGAAGCCCTGGACGTTGGCGAGCGTCGAGCCGGACGCGGTGGCGGCCTGCTTGACGGTGTCGATGGTCGGCTGGAGGTTGGAGTCCCAGCCGAGCCAGCCGTGGTGGCCGGCGTCCACGTAGTTGTAGACGTTGGGGATCGCGCCCAGCTTGGCCAGCGCGTAGCCCACACCGTTGATGTAGTTGCCGTTGGCCTTCATGGTGTCGCACGCGGGGGTGGCGGTGGCGGTGCCGCCCGCGTTGGTCACCAGGTTCGGCAGCGAGTCGAGCTCGACGGTGGTGACGATCCGCAGACCGGCGTAGGCCGGGTCGGCAAGGATCGCGGCGATCGGGTCGATGAACTCGCTCTTGTAGCGCGGCAGGTCGGTCGGGCCGAGCTCGCCGTTGGAGGCCAGCGCGGCGCAGTCGCGGCCCGGCAGGTCGTAGATCACGACCTGGAACACGTACGGCTTGCCCGCGGCCTGCTGCACGGCGGCGTTCAAGTGGGCGCGCAGGCCCATGCCGCCGTTGGCGCCGCCGATGGCGGCGATGCGGTCCATCCACACGAAGGTGGGCTGGTTGGAGACCGCGGAGCCGCCCGACTCGGCGGCGGCATGGGCGGACCACTCGGGGTTCACGTACACCCCGGCGCCGACGAACGGATTGTCCACGCGGGCAGTCGCGGCGGCATGGGCGGCGGGAGTCGCCGCGGCGATCGGCAGCACGGTCGCGGCGCTGAGCACCGCGGCCGCTGCCGCCGTCCGAAGACGGCGCGTCAGGTTGGCCGACACAGTGACGGGAGTCCTTTCGGGTGGGGGACGGACTCGACGGAAGGGCTCCCAACTGATGGGAGCGCTCCCATACTTGACCCAGGGAGGAGCTGAACTCGCCCTGGGAACAACCGATATGAAGCCATGACCACCTGGTCGCGTCAAGAAGTTGCGCAGAAGCCGTGGGAGCGCTCCCGCTGGGTGAGTGGAACTCCGGTGCACGGCAGCGCAGTTCACCGCTGTGACGGGTGGTGCTCGGCCGCCCTTCTCCTACCCCGGAAGCGGGCCCGTCACCCCGGCGAAACTTTCACGCCGACCCGCCGCCCGGCTTCGAGGGGCGGGGAGTGACAGCGGGCCGTGGCAGGCTGGGGCGACCCGGAGTCCGAGGAGGAACGCGTGCCCGCCCGCCCGAAGTTCGACGACGACCAGCGCCGCGCCCGGCTGGCCCGCCGGCACCGCCTCGCGCCCGACACCCGGGCGGCGCACGCCGAGCAGGTGGTGGACGACCTGGTCGCCGTGCACGCCTCCGATCCCGCCACGGTCTTCCTCGCCGTGTCGGCCCGGCTCGCCACCCCCGGCGTCGCCGACACCGAGCGCGCCCTCTACCAGGACCGCACCGTGCTGCGCCAACACGGCATGCGCAGCACGCTGTTCGCCGTCCCGGCCGCGCTCGCCCCGACCGTCCACGCCTCGACCACCGCCAAGGTGGCGGCCCGCGAACGCGCCCGCCTGCTCAAGGACTTCGCCGCCTCGGGCCGCGACGCCGCCTGGACGGCCCGGGTGGAGGCCGCCGTCCGGGCCGCCCTCGCCGAATCGGATGTCGACCTCACCGGCAGCCAACTCGGCGAACTGGTACCGGAGTTGCGGGAGAGCATCACGTACGGCGCGGGCACCGGGTACCAGGCGAAGCAGTCGGTGAGCATGCGCCTGCTGCGACTGCTGGGCATGGAGGGCGTCATGGTGCGCCGCCGCCCGGTGGGCGGTTGGACCAGCAGCCAGCACCGCTGGGCCCTGGGGCCGGCGGCCCCCGCGGCGCCGACCGCCGCCGAACAGGCCGACGCACAGCGCGAGTTGGCGCGGCGCTGGCTGGCCGGCCACGGACCCGCGACGGAACAGGACCTGGTGTGGTGGACCGGCTGGGGCGTGCGCGAGGTGCGCGCGGCACTGGTCGGCTGCGCCGCCGTCGAGGTCGAACTCGCGGGCGGCGCGGTCGGGTTCGTCCGCCCCGACGACCTCGAACCGGAGGCCGAACCGGCGCCCTGGGCGGCGCTGCTGCCCGCCCTCGACCCCACCACGATGAGCGTGAAGCACCGCGACTGGTACCTCCCGCCCGCCCACCTCCCGCACCTGGTCGACCGCTCCGGCAACCTCGGCCCCACCGTCTGGTGGAACGGCCGCGTCATCGGCGGCTGGGCCCAACGCCCGGACGGCGACGTGGTCTTCGACCTCCTGGAGGACCCGGGCGCCGACGCCCGCACCGCCGTCGCCGCCGAGGCCGCCACCCTCCGCACCGTCCTCGCCGACGCCCGCGTCACCCCCCGCTTCCGCACCCCACTGGAGCGGCGCCTGTCGGCGCCCTGAGCTGCCGGCTTCCCGGCGGGCCTGGCTGGCGGCGGGCGCTACCACGCGGCCGGGCGGCGCGCCGGGCGCGGGTGGTCCGAACGGCGGTCCGAGGTGCGGCCGTCCTGCGGCCGGGATCCACTCGTCGGTGCCGGGGATTCCTCGACCGTCAGCGGTCGATCTTCCCGGCGGACGGATATCGGCCGACCACGAGGATGGCAAGCGATGAGGACCGAAGAATTCGAATTCGACCACAAGCCGGAGGACATGCCGACCGACCCGGTCGAATTGCGCGGAAGGAGCCGCTCCAGCGGAAGGATGGTCGTACTCGAACGCTCATCGGGAACGGTCGAGCACACCCGGTTCGCCGCCATTCTCGACCATCTCCGGCCCGGTGACCTGCTGGTGCTGAACGACAGTTACATGCTGTCGAACACGCTGCCGTTCCGGCTCGGCGGCGAAACGGTGGACGTGACCGTCTACGGCCATGAGCCCGACGGCGCGAACATCGTGAAGGTCGACACCGGGAAGCCCCTGGAACCGGGGCTCGAACTCGTCGCGGTCGACGATCCGGAGCTGCGCTGTACCTTGGTCGCGGCCCAGCCCGACCACCTCTGGAAGGTCACGTTCACGCCCGCCGACCGGCTGATCCCGACCCTCGACCGGCACGGGCGGCGCGTCGACGAGACGGTGCCGCTCGACCCGAAGGCCTGGCGGTCGACGCCCGAGGCCTACCGCTCGGTGTACGCCAGGAAGCCCGGTTCGCTGGAGATCCCGTCGGCCGGGCTGCATTTCTCGCGGGAACTGCTGGAGCGGGTCGCCGCGAAGGGCGTGGAAATCGCCTACATCACGCTGCACGTCGGGGCGACCGAAATCCTGGCGGTTCGCCACATCAGCGCGGAGAATGTCGAGAACCACAAGGTGCGGTCCGAATTCTTCGAGGTCGACGAGGAGACCGCCGAAAAGATCAACCGGGCGCGCACCGAGGGGCGCCGGATCGTCGCGGTCGGGACGACCGTCATGCGGACCCTCGAATCGCTGGCGCTCGACGGCGGGCCGAAATCCCCGGTCGAGGCGCAGAAAGGGTGGACGGATCTCTACATCTATCCGGGATTCCGGTTCAAGGTCGTGAACGGGCTGGTGACCAATCTGCACCGGCCGCGCTCCAGCCACATCGTGCTGACGGCGGCGTTCGGCGGGAAGGACCTCGTGATGCGGTCCTACACCGAGATCCTGGAGAAGGGCGGGTACGAGTTCGACATGTTCGGCGACTGCATGCTCATCCTGTAGCGGCTGCGGGCAGCCGAAATCGGCTTGATCCACCGGCCTATGGTGTCCCGCATGACCATCGTGACCACCGCGCTCCGACTGGAGCCCATCACCCCCGCCAACGTGGACGCCGCGATCGCCCTGCGGGTCCGCCCGGACCAGGAGCACCTGGTCGATCCGGTCGTGAAGTCGCTCGCCGAGGCGTACGCGCACGGCGACACGGCATGGCCCCGGCTCATCCTCGACGGCGAGCGGCCCGTCGGCTTCCTGATGGCGTTCCTCGACATCGACTTCGCCGGCGACGGCCGCGGCCTCGACATCCGCTCGGGGCTGTGGCGCCTCAACATCGCCGCCGGGGAGCAGGGGCGCGGCTACGGCCGCTTCGCGGTGCGGTCGGTGGCCGACGAGATCCGCCGTCGGGGCGGCACCCGGATGACCACCACGTGGCATCCCGGCGAGGACGGGCCGGAGCGCTTCTACCTGGGCCTCGGGTTCCGGCCGACCGGCGAGGTCAGCGGCGGTGAGACGGTGGGCGAACTCCAGCTGGTGTGAACCCCGGCCGGCCGACGGGCTCCGGTCTCCGGCCGGTGGGCGGCGGGCTCCGGTCGCCGCCGGCGGCGCACCCGCGGGGAGCGACCGCTCACCCAACGTAAGATCGAACTGGTGGGCGATTCCGGTGCCGCTCCGGCCGGCTCCGGCTCCTCGCGCCCGGATTCCGGCCGGCCGCCGGAGCGGCCCGGCGCCGCGCTCACCCGCTTGACCTGCCGCTCCGACGGCCGGGCAGCGGCGAGGTTTGCCCGGGGGCAGACTGAGCAGGAACAACCGGGCCCTAGTCGCGTACCGAGGGATGGTGAGTCCGGTGACATCTTTACGCCCGCAGCAGGCCGATCGACCGGCCGGCTCGACACTGAGCGTGACCCCGCCGACCGAGTTGACCGAGGCGTCGGCGGAACGGCACCTGGGTGCCATCTGCTTCAAGATCGGCCCTCCGGCGCTGGTCGGGGTGGAGACGGAGTGGTTCGTCCATGACGGACGATGTCCGACCGCCCCGGTGGATCCCGCCCGGGTGGCGGCCGCGATGGCGGCGCTGCCCGTGTCGGCCGACGGCCCGGTGTTCCCGGCCGGATCGCGGCTGACGTACGAACCCGGCGGGCAGGTCGAGCTGAGCTCCCCGCCCGCCGCCGACCCGGCCGTCTGCGCCGAGGGTCTGAGCGCCGACCAGGCGGTGCTGCGGGCGGCGCTGGCCGCCGAGGGGCTGCGCCTGACGGGCACCGGCACCGATCCACTGGACCGGGAGCGCCGCATGCAGGCCACCCACCCGCGCTACCGGGCGATGGAACGCCACTTCGGCCGCGGCGGCCCGTGGGGCCGGATCATGATGACGGGCACCGCCTCGGTGCAGGTCTGCGTGGACGCGGGCACCGACGCGACGTACCGCGAACGCTGGCGGCTCGCCCACCTGCTGGGCCCGGTGCTGGTCGGGGCGTTCGCCAACTCGCCGCTGCTGGAAGGCCGTCCGACGGGCTGGAAGTCGACCCGGCAGCTGGTCTGGTCGCGGATGGACCCCACCCGCACCCTCGCGCCGCCGCCGCTCGCCGATCCGCGCGAGGCCTGGACCCGGTACGTGCTGGACGCGACGGTGCTGTGCGTGCGCCGCCCGGAGGGCCTGCCCTGGGACGCGCCGGCGGGGCTGACCTTCCGCGAGTGGCTGCGCGGCGGCGGCGAGCGCGGCGCCGTCCTGGCCGACCTGGACTACCACCGCACCACGCTGTTCCCGCCGGTGCGCCCGCGCGGGCACCTGGAGCTGCGGATGATCGACGCCCAGCCGGGCGAGGGCTGGCGGGTGCCGCTGGCGCTGGTGTCCGCGCTGATGGACGACCCGGCGGCCGCCGACGAGGCGCGGGAGGCGCTGGAGCGCCTCGGCCACGCGGGTTCGCGCGCGCCCCGCTCCGGCCTGTGGCGGCGCGCCGCCGCGCTCGGCATGGCGGACGCCGAGCTGCGCCGGGCCGCACTGGCCTGCTTCTCCGCCGCCGAGCGGGCCCTGGCCCGCCGTGACGGCCGACTGCGGCCCGCGCTGGTGCAGTTCGCCGAACGCTACCCGGCCCGGGGCCGCTGCCCCGCCGACGACCAGTTGGCCGCGCTGCGCACCGGCGCCGCGCCCGCGCTGCAGGAGGACGCCTCGTGCTGAACGCCGACCGCACCGACCCCGCCGTGCTGCGCGAGCTGATCGCCGGCGAGCTGATCGCCGCCCGGGAGCGCACCGGCCTGCTGACGGGGGCCGTGGACGACGCCGAACTCGTCGCCCAGCACTCGCCGTTGATGTCGCCGCTGGTGTGGGACCTGGCCCACATCGGCAACCAGGAGGAGCTGTGGCTGCTGCGCAACGTCGGCGGCCGCGACCCGATGCACCCGGAGATCGACCCGCTGTACGACGCCTTCGAGCACCCGCGCTCCGAGCGGCCCCGGCTGCCGCTGCTGCCGCCGGAGCAGGCCCGCGCCTACGCGCACGAGGTGCGCGGCCGGGTGTTGGACCTGCTGGCCGCCTCGCCGCTGGAGGGCGCGCCGCTGCTGGACGCCGGGTTCGCGTTCGGGATGATCGCGCAGCACGAGCAGCAGCACGACGAGACGATGCTGATCACCCACCAGCTGCGGCAGGGCCCGGCGGTGCTGGACGCCCCTCCCCCGCCCGCCGCCGAGGGCCCGCTCGCGCCCGAAGTGCTCGTCCCCGCCGGGCCGTTCACCATGGGCACCGACACCGAGCCGTGGGCGCTGGACAACGAGCGCCCGGCCCACCGGGTGGACCTGCCGGCGTTCTGGCTGGACACCGCGCCGGTCTTCAACGCCGCGTACCAGGAGTTCATCGCCGACGGCGGCTACCGCGAGCCGCGTTGGTGGACGCCGGCCGGCTGGGAGCACCGGACGGCGGCGGACCTGACCGCGCCGCTGTTCTGGACCCGACAGGACGGGCAGTGGCTGCGCCGCCGCTTCGGTCACGTCGAGCCGGTGCCGCCGAACGAGCCGGTGCTGCACGTGAGTTGGTACGAGGCGGACGCGTACGCCCGGTGGGCGGGGCGGCGGCTGCCGACCGAGGCGGAGTGGGAGAAGGCGGCCCGGCACGACCCGGCGTCCGACCGCTCCCGGCGCTTCCCGTGGGGCGACGGGCCGCCCGGCCCGGAGCACGCCAACCTCGGCCAGCGGCATCTGCGCCCGGCCCCGGTCGGCGCCTACCCGCAGGGCGAATCCGCCTACGGGGCACGGCAGTTGATCGGCGACGTGTGGGAGTGGACGGCGAGCGACTTCACCGCCTACCCGGGTTTCCGGGCCTGGCCGTACCGGGAGTACTCGGAGGTCTTCTTCGGGCCCGAGTACAAGGTGCTGCGCGGCGGTTCGTTCGCGGTCGCGCCGGTCGCCTGCCGGGGCACCTTCCGCAACTGGGACTACCCGATCCGGCGGCAGATCTTCGCCGGCTTCCGCACCGCCCGCGACGCCGAGGGCGAGGCCGGTGCCTGATGTGCCGTCACTTCGCTTATCTGGGAACGCCGTTGCCGCTCCGATCGGTGCTGCTGGATCCGCCGTTCGGGCCGCTGCGGCAGTCCTGGGCGCCCAGGCTCCAGCGCTACGGCACCGTCAACGTGGACGGCTACGGCGTCGGCTGGTACGCCGAGGGCGACGAACGGCCGGCCCGCTACCGCCGGGAGGGGCCGATCTGGGCCGACGGCGACCTGGCGGACCTGGCCCGGGTGATCCGCTCGCACGCGATCCTGGGCGCGGTCCGCTCGGCCACCCCCGGCTGCGCGCCGGGCCCGCAGGCGGCGGCCCCGTTCGCCGCCGGGCGCTGGCTGTTCAGCCACAACGGGATCCTGCCGGGCTGGCCGAACGCCTTCGCGCCGCTGGCCGAACTGCTGCCCACCGGCGAGCTGTTGGAGCTGGAGGCGCGCACCGACTCGGCGCTGCTGTGGGCGCTGGTGCTCAACCGGCTGCGCGCGGGCGTGGAGCTGGGCAAGGCCCTCGCCGAAGTGTGCCTGGCCGCCTCCGAGTTGGCCGACGCACGGCTCAACCTGCTGGCCACCGACGGCCGTTCGCTGGCGGCGACCGCCTGGGGCGACACGCTGTTCCAGCGGCGGGAGGCGGACGGCTCGCTGCTGGTGGCCTCCGAGCCGTTCGACGACGGGCCCGGCTGGTCCGAAGTCCCCGACCGTACCCTGCTGGTGGCCGACGCGGCCGGCAGCGCGCTCACCCCGCTGGCCCCGACCGGGCCGCGATGCCGAGAGGACGCACCGCTGTGACCGGATACCGGCTGACCCGTCTGCTGCCGCCCGACCACCTGCACCACGCGCTGCGCGCGGACGTGCGCGAGGGCCTCGGCGGGCATCCCAAGCGGCTGCCGCCGAAGTGGTTCTACGACGCCCGGGGCTCCGAGCTGTTCGAGGAGATCACCCGGCTGCCCGAGTACTACCCGACCCGGGCGGAGCGCGAGATCCTGACCGCCCGCGCCGGGCAGATCGCGTCCGCGACCGGGGCCCGCACCCTGGTCGAACTCGGCTCCGGTTCCTCGGAGAAGACCCGCCTGCTGCTGGACGCGCTGCGCGCGCACGGCACCCTGGAGCGGTACGTGCCGGTCGACGTCAGCGAGAGCGCGCTGGAGTCGGCCGCCCGGTCGCTGATCGCCGACTACCCGGGGCTCGAAGTCTCCGCCGTGCTCTCGGACTTCACCACCGGCCTCGGCCTGCCGGAGGAGGGCGGCGGCCCCCGCCTGGTGGTGTTCCTCGGCGGCACCCTGGGCAACCTGGTGCCCGCCGAACGGGCCGCGTTCCTGGCCGGGCTGCGCTCCCAACTGCTGCCCGGCGACGCCCTGTTGCTCGGCACCGACCTGGTGAAGGACCCGGCCGTGCTGGTCGCCGCGTACGACGACGCGGCCGGGGTGACGGCGGCGTTCAACCGGAACCTGCTGTCCGTGCTCAACCGCGAACTGGGCGCGGACTTCGACCCGTCGCAGTTCGCGCACGTCGCGCTCTGGGATTCGGAGCAGGAGTGGATCGAGATGCGGCTGCGCTCGCTGCGGGAACAGGAGGTGAAGGTCGCCGAACTGGGTCTGGTGGTGCACTTCGAGGACGGCGAGGAGCTGTACACGGAGGTCTCGGCGAAGTTCCGCCGCGAGCGGGTGGAGCGCGAACTCTTCGCCGCCGGGCTGCGGTTGAGCGGCTGGTGGACGGACGAGCAGGGCCGGTTCGGGCTGTCGCTGTCCCGGCCGATGGCGGACGCCTCGGACTGATCCGCACCCCGAACTGCTTGCCCGCCTGCGGAAATTCGCTGGCGGGCGGGCACGTCGGCCCGGACAATGCCCTGGTGCAGAACACCGAACAGCGGACGGCGACCGTCCTGATCGCATGGCAGGGCCGACTCCTCGGCGCAGTGGGCCCCTTCGCCGCCCCCTCGCCGTACTGGGCGCAGATCGGGGAGGTGGTGCGGGCCGCGTCCGAGGCGGCCGGGGCGCCGGTGGCGCTGCTGCGGATGCTGTCCGTCGCGGGCGGCGAGACCGGCAGCGGCGGCGACGTGGTCTACCTGGCCCAGGCGCTGGAGCGCCCCTCGCGGCCGCTGGCCGCCGCCCCCGACACGCGGGTGGACGACGAGCAGCCGCTGCGCCTGCCCTGGGCGTCGGCGGACGGCCTGGCCGCCGAATGGGCCTGGGCGGACGGCGAGTTGGCGGCCCTCGGGCGGCCGCGGACCGGCCCGGTGGAGCAGGTGCGCAGCTGGAACCTGTCGGCGCTGTCCCGGTTCCCGACCGGCACGGGCGCGCTCTGGTTGAAGAGCACCCCGCCGTTCGCGGTGGCCGAGGCCGCGGTGATCGCCCGGGTGGCGAAGGCCG
The DNA here is from genome assembly GCF_053602195.1 of Kitasatospora sp. NPDC004531. Classification (NCBI taxonomy): domain Bacteria; kingdom Bacillati; phylum Actinomycetota; class Actinomycetes; order Kitasatosporales; family Streptomycetaceae; genus Kitasatospora; species Kitasatospora sp. NPDC004531. The sequence continues at coordinate 15,898 of NZ_JBSGDD010000016.1, forward strand.
ATCCGGGCCTGGTGCCGCAGGTGGTGGCGGCGGACGGGCGGCGGATGCTGCTGGCCGAAGTCCCGGGCGTGGACTGCTGGGGGCTGCCGGAGGACGGCATGCTGAGCGTCGTCGACCGGTGGGCGGCCGCGCAGGCGGCCGTCGCCGCGGACGGGCCGGGCGAGTTGACGGACCGGTCGCCGGCGGCGCTGGCCGCGCTGTTCCCGGCCCTGCTGGAGCGGCTGCGGCCCGAACTCACCGACGACGAGCACCGGCAGGCCCTCGCCCTGGCCGGGCGGCTGCCCGCGCTGGCGGGCGAACTCGCCGACTGCGGGCTCCCGTTGACGCTGGTGCACGGCGACTGGCACCCGGGCAACTGGCGCTGGGACGGCGAGCGCGCGGTGCTGCTGGACTTCTCCGACGCGATGTGGAGCCACCCCGCCCTCGACGGCCTGCGGCCCGCCCCGTTCCTCTCCCCCGAGCGCGCCGCCACCGTCCGCGAGCGCTGGTCCGCCGCCTGGCGGTCGCTCGCCCCGGGCAGCGACCCGCTGCGCGCCCTGGAGTTGGCCGCGCCGCTGATGCACATCCACTTCGCGGTGCGCTACCAGGAGTTCCTCGACGGCATCGAGCCCAGCGAGCGCCCGTACCACGCGGGCGACCCGGCCGCGTCGCTGCGCCGCGCGCTGCGGGCGGCGGCGACGCGATGAGCGGGGGCGGGGCGGTGGACGAGGACGACACGTTGAGCGGGTACGGCGCGGGCCGGGAGCTGTACAAGTCGCTGGTGCGCATGGAGTCGGACGGCCCGGCGCGACCGCTGCTGGACGCGTGGCAGGCGCGGGTGCTGCCCGCGTACCCGGCGTGGCTGGCCCGGGCGGCGGCGTTCGACACCTTCTCCGCACTGTCCGCCAGGGACGCGGACCTGCTGGAGTGCGAGCTGTTCGCGCTGGCCCGGGTCTCGGACGCGATGACGCTGGGCTTCCAGCCGCCGTACGACGGGCGGGAGGCGAACGACCGGCCGTGGCTGGACCCGGACCGGGAGCAGTACCTCGGGTTCTTCGCCACGTTGGGCATGACGGAGGTCGGCGCGGCCGACGGCTTCGACCCGTTCCTGCACGAGATCGCCGAGCTGGTTCCGGCCGAGGATCCCGACGCGCCGATCGAGCTGCTGGACGTGCTGTGGCCGGGCCTGTTCCTCGGCGAGCTGCTGTTCACCCGCGCGGGGGTCCGGGTCCGGGCGGGCGCGCACGTGGCGGAGCCGGGCTGGGCGGACACCTCGCCGCTGTACTGGGCGAACCGGCGGCGCGGCCGTCGGCCCGTCGACCTGTCGCACGGCTGGGGCTCCAACTCGCAGTGGAGCACCAGCCACCGGATGGACTTCCGGACGGCGGACGGCGACCGGTGGAACGTCGTCCGGGATCCCGAGCGGGTCTCGGACCACTGCGTCGAACGCCACGCGATGACCCTCGCCGAGGCCGAGTCGCTGGTGAAGCACCGCTGCCTGCTGCGCCGCCCCGCCGGGCTCCCCGCACTGGTCGCGGACTCGCAGGGCGCGGCGGACCTGTGGCCGTTCAACTGGCAGCTGCCGGAGCCGGCCGAGTGCACACCGGGCTGCCGCAACCACGGCGGGCCGTTCCGCCGCTGACACCCCGGGGCAGCGAGCTGCGGAGACCACCAGGCATCCTGGCCCGGTGCCGAACTCCGCAGCTCGCCCCGGCGGCCGTCCGTCGTCCGGCTCCGCCGCCCGGCGTCAGAAACCTTCCGGCAGCTGATTGACGCCGATCGCGACGGCGATGCCGATGACCGTGACGATCAGCCCGGCCAGTGCGAACACCGAGAAGAACGCGACGAAGAGCCCGACCACGATCCTCGCCCCGACACGTGCGCCGCCGTCCATCGGTATCGCCTCCCGGGGATGGCCGGGCCGGTACCGCACGGCCACCCGGTCGCCGGCGACCCGCGGAACGCCGGAGGTGTCCCTGACCCGGACCTCCTGGCCGTCCTCGGTCCGGAAGACGAGCACCGCGGCGCGCTGGATCCGCGTGCCCCGCCCGGCCTCGTCACGGTCCTTCGCGAGCGATGTCCCCATCACCTCCGCCTCGACGAGCACACCCCTGCTGCGAATGCGGCTGCGACGCACGGCCCGCCGGAGTATCAGCACCACAACGCCGATGCCCATGGCCGCGAACAGCAGGCCCACGGCGGCAAAGAGCACCCCGAACGCCGTGCCGAAAGTCTGTCCCGCGTCATCCATCTCGTCCCCCCTGGTGCTGCGTGGTCCGCCGCATCATACGGCCGTGATCGTCTCCCTCGACCGGCCCCCGGTGCGAAGGCGTCGCCCGCATACGTCGGCGGAGACCTGGGACCGGCATCGACACGCTGCCGATGGAGCGATTTCACGGTGATGATCGTCCGCTCCGGGCATGGATGTGGCCTGTGTCCATCGGCTCCCCGGAGCTTTCGGAAGGGGTCGTGACCGTGCTCTCCGCAGTCATCCGTGCCGGAGCGCTGTGCGCAGGCGTCCTGTCCGGCGTCCTCCTGGCACTTCCCGCAGCGGCTCTCGGGTCGGCGTCGGCCGGGTCCGAACGCCCGCCGGCGCTGAGCGGCGAGCCCGCGCAGGCGCGGTTCGCGGTGGGTCAGCCCGTTCGGTTGAGCTTCACGGTGACGAATGCCGGCGCCACACCGTGCGGGCTGACCTCGGTGGCCACCGGGGCGTTGACCATCACCGCGATGTCGCGCGACGGCGAGGCCCTCACCCCGGGGCTCTCCCCACGGCTCTTCCAGGACGGACTCGGTCCGGTGACCTCGGAAGGGCTCACCAGCACCCCGGCGGGCGGGAGTGCCCGGCTGAGCCTGGAGAGCGCGGACCTGAGCGCCGCCGGGCTCGCCGCGGCCCTGCCCTCGGTGACCTGGTCGGACGAGTCCGGCAGCGTGGAGGCGCTGTGGCCGGTCGACGCCGCGGGCAGGTACGAGATGACCGCGGTCTACGCCTTCCCTCCGGTGCCCGGCCGGCCGGCCGACGTGTGTCCCGGAACGAGCGGGCCGGTGAGCGTCGCCTTCTCCGTCGGCGACCCCGGTCCCGCGTCGTGGCAGCCCGCGGTGTGGATCCCGCTGGGCGGGATCGCGGTGGCGGGCGCGTCGGCCGTGCTCTGGTTCCGGTTCCGGCGCAGGTCTCCCGCAGCGGCGGGGCTCGCGCTGCTGGCCGTCGCTTCGGCCGGCGCCCTGGTCCTGGGCGGCGCCCCGCACGCCCGGGCGGAGATCGTCGTGGACCCCGCCGCGGCAGGGGCGTTCGGCCGGTGCATGAACACCTACCGGGCCGAGGACAACAGCGGCGACCCCGCCGGGGTCGTCCGGGACCTTCAGTTCTCCCCGCACAAGGTGCGGATCGTCCTCAACAACGGCACGCCGACGAACCCCGGCGACAGCTTCTCCAGGCCCGTGAACGATGCCTGGGACAAGGCACAGGACGGCACCGGAACCGACAGCGTCATCTACTGGAACAGCCGGAGCACCCGGCCGCTGAGCGACGGAACCCCGATGGATCCGTGCGCGCAGCTGTACCACGAGATGTTCCACGGGCGGGACTACGGCCGGGGCACCCTCGACCTCCACCAGTGCCGCGGCGCCGCCCCCGGCCTGGAGACCGCCGAGGTGGAGGCCACCTTCGCGGAGAACGCCTACCGCAGCTTCCGGGGCCTGCCGCTGCGCACCGCCTACGGAGGAATGAAGCTCCCGGACTCCGCGGAGAGCTGCAAGAAGGGCAAGCCGAGCCCCTCGCCCGGGAAGCACGGCCCGACCGGCTCCGACTGCCCGGCCCAGGGCTGCGGGGGAAGCAACGGCGACCCGCACCTGACCACCTTCGACGGGCTGCGCTACGACTTCCAGGCGGCGGGCGAGTTCACCGCCGTCGAGTCCACCGCCGACGACCTCAGGATCCAGGTGCGGCAGACCCCCTACCCCGGCTCCACGCTCGTCAGCATCAACAGGGCGGTGGCGATGAACGTCGCCGGCGACCGTCTCGGCCTGTACCTCGCCGAGACCGGCATCGACGTGCACGTCGACGGAGCGCTCCAGCACCTCCCGGAGGGCGACACGAACCTGCCGCGGGGCGGTCGGATCACCCGCGTGAACGCCGAGGGCCTGGAGTCGTACCGGGTGGTGTGGCCCGACGGCACCCTCCTCACCGCCAACGTCGTCGGCACCTGGGGACTCAACGTCCAGGTCCGCCTCGCACCGTCCCGCAAGGCCCTCGTCCGCGGACTGCTCGGGGACTTCGACGGCGATCCCGACCAGGACCTGCGGACCCGGGACGGCCGGACGCTGCCCGCGGATCCGCCGTTCGACCAGCTCTACCGCACCTTCGCGGACGGTTGGCGGGTGGAGCAGGCCGGCTCCCTCTTCGACTACGGGCCCGGCGAGAACACCGGCACCTTCACCCTGCGGAGCTTTCCCGCACGCCCGGTCACCCTGGAGAACCTGCCCAACCGGAAGGTCGCGACGGCGCTGTGCCGGGCGGCGGGCGTCCCGGCCGGAGCGCCGCTGGACGAATGCGCGGTCGATGCCGCCGTGACCGGTCAGGCGTCCTTCGTGGCCGGCGCGGCTGCCATGCCCCCGACCGGCGGAGGCCCCGCGGTCGTCCACGACGGCGACCTGGTCACCGGGAACATCGCCGCGAGCGGGCAGTCCGCCCAGTACCGGGTGGCCCTCGACGGGGCCGCCGCCTTCGCGGTCGCCGACTGGCTCGGAACGAGCGAGGAATGCGACCAGACCTTCACCGTCGACCTCCTCGACGTCTCGGGCAACAACTTCCCCTGCACCGGCGGCAACGTCCGGTTCACCGTCCCGGACCCGGCCCGGACCTACGAGCTCAGGATCTCCTCCCCCACCGGCGGCACCGGCCCGTTCCGGTTCCAGCTCGTCACCGTCAAACCCCGCACCCTCGGCGCCACCCCCGGCCAACAGGTCACGGGGCTGCTCGACGTACGCGGCCGCGAGGACCGGTACGAGTTCGACGCGGCCGGAGCCCGCTCGGTCCGACTCACCGACCTGCCGTCCGGTTGTGACGCCGGCCTGGTCGCCGACGTCGTGGACGTGACCTCGGGCACGCCGGTCAGCGGCAACAACGCGCTCTGCGGCACCGCGATCGGCCCCGTCCCCCTGCCGGACCCGACGCACCGCTACGCCGTCGTGATCCGCTCGGTGAACCTGGACACCGGCCCGTACGGCTTCCGCATGCGGACGGAGAGCTGAGGGGCGTCAGCGGGCGGTGGCGAGCCTGCGGCGCTTGCGCCAGCGGGCCCGGTGGAAGATCGGGTCGGCGGCGACCAGGACCAGCGCGTGCATCGGCTGGTGGAGGTGGCGCAGCTCGAAGAAGCGGGCCAGGTCGCCGAAGCCGGACTCGCCGTGGCGGTGGATGTGCTGGTCGCCGGCCACGGTGTCGCCGCCGGCGGTGAGCAGGTCGCCGATCCGGAAGAGGAGTTCGGGGCGGGCGGTGACGATGACCGTGTCGGCGTGCTCGGTGAACCGGGCGGGCCGGTCGTCGGCGCGGCGCAGGACGTCCTCGGAGCGGTCGTGGGGGCGGGGCGCGGGGGCGGTCACGGTGAGCGGGGTGCCGGTGCGGCGCATCCGGCGGCGCAGCGCCGGCCAGTCGGAGGGGCGCAGCCCGGCATCCTCGCGGGCGATCAGCAGCGGCAGTGCCGGGTTGTCGACGAAGTCGGAAGGCCGCGCCGGGGCGTCCGGCGGGGCCGGGACGTGCACGACGGTGTGCGGGCCGGTGGCGGCGATCCGGAACAGCGCGCCGAGGCGGAGCAGGTCGGCACGGGGCGCGGTCAGGTACCCGACCTCCGGTCTGGGCGGGTGGAGGTGGAGGTTGCGCAGCATCGGGCCGCTGCTCAGCACCCGGCTGAGCCGGTGCCCGTCGTCGCCGACCCGGTGACTCGTCAGCCGCAGCCGCATCCGGCCGTCGCTCTCGCCCATCCGGCAAGTACAGCACGCACCTCGCGGCGCGCGAACTGCTTTTCCGCGCCTGCCCGGCGCGGTGCGGCGGCGAGGGTCAATTCTCGTGTCGCAGGCGGGCGTAGCGCAGTTCGAGGCCGTCGAGGAGTGCGGCGAGGCCGGTTTCGAAGGCGCCTTCGTCGATGGTGCGGCGGTGTTCGGCGAGGCGGTGGGCGTCGGTGAGGTGGGGGTAGTCGGCGGTGTAGAGGGCGGCGTCCTCGGGGAAGCCGGCGGCGAAGGAGCCGAGGGCGGAGCCGGTGATGAAGTAGCGCATCAGGGCGCCGATCCGGGTGGCTTGGCCGCGGGGCCAGTCGGCGGCGACGAGGCAGCCGAAGACGGCGTCGGCGAGGCGCAGCGCGTTGGGCCGGCGGCCGGGGCCCTGGGCGAGGACGGGGACGAGGTGGGGGTGGGCGACGAGGGCGGCGCGGTAGGAGTGGGCCCAGTCGTGCAGGGCGGTGCGCCAGTGGTCCGGCGCGTCGAACATGGTGAGGTCGACCTCGCCGATCACACTGTCGACCACGGCGTCGAGGAGTTCGTCCTTGGTGGCGAAGTGGTTGTAGAGGGACGGTCCGCTGACGGAGAGTTCGGCGGCCAGGCGGCGGGTGGAGAGGGCGGGCAGGCCCTCGGTGTCGACCAGGGCGAGTGCGGCGGTGACGATCCGGTCCCGGTTGAGCAGGGGGGTGCGGGGTCGGGCGATCTCCGCCTCCTGGGTGCGCGGGCCGATGCGGTGGGGGGTTCATTCTTGCAGGCGGGCTCTTCCGTGCGGGGCCGGGGAGGGCTACAGTCACCGTAAAACTTGCACTGCTAGTTTTCTGCCGAAGGGGTCGCCGCGTGGACCTGGAGCTGACCGAGGAGCAGGCCGCCGTACGGGAGTTGGCGGCGGGGTTCACGGATCGGGAGATCGTGCCGTTCGCCGCCGAGTGGGACCGGGCGGAGTCGATCGACCTGGGGATCGTGAAGAAACTCGGCGATCTGGGCTTCCTCGGGCTGACGCTGCCGGAGGAGTACGGCGGCAGTGGCGGCGACCATCTGGCGTACTGCCTGGTGCTGGAGGAGTTGGGGCGCGGCGACTCCGCGGTGCGCGGGGTGGTGTCCGTGTCGTTGGGGCTGGTCGGCAAGTCGATCAGCGCGTTCGGCACCGAGGAGCAGAAGCGGCGGTGGCTGCCGCGGCTGTGTTCGGGCGAGGCGTTGGGGTGTTTCGCGCTGACCGAGCCCGGCACCGGGTCGGATGCCGCGAACCTGACCACCCGGGCCGTGCGGGACGGCGACGACTGGCTGATCTCCGGCGCGAAGATGTTCATCACCAACGGGACGTGGGCCGAGGTGGCGCTGGTGTTCGCCCGCACGGGTGAACCCGGACACCGGGGGATCAGCGCGTTCCTGGTGCCCACGGACGCTCCCGGTTTCACCCGCACGCTCGTCCACGGCAAGGTGGGCCTGCGCGGCCAGGCCACCGCCGAGCTGGCCTTCGACGCCGTCCGGGTGCCGGACAGTGCGCGGCTCGGCCCGGAGGGCAAGGGCTTCACGGTGGCGATGGCGGCGCTCGCCAAGGGCCGGATGTCGGTGGCGGCGGGCTGTGTCGGCATCGCCCGGGCCGCGCTGGAGGCGGCGGTGCGCCACGCCGGCGAGCGCGAGCAGTTCGGAAAGCCGATCGCGGCGCACCAGTTGGTGCAGGAGCTGCTGGCGGACATCGCGGTGGACGTGGCCGCGGCCCGGCTGCTGACCTGGCGGGTGGCCGACCTGATCGACCGCGGGCTGCCGTTCGCCACCGAGTCCTCGGTCGCCAAGCTGTTCGCGAGCGAGGCGGCGGTGCGGTCGGCGAACAACGCGCTGCAGGTGTTCGGCGGGTACGGCTTCATCGACGAGTACCCGGTCGGCAAGTACCTGCGCGACGCCCGCGTGATGACGCTGTACGAGGGCACCAGCCAGATCCACAAGCTGCTCATCGGGCGTTCCCTGACCGGGGTCAACGCTTTCTGACGCCGTCCGCCCACCAGGCGGGAACCCCTATCGAAGAGGAGCTCGACGAAGTGCTTCCGGTCTTCATCGCCGCCGCCCGCCGCACCCCGATCGGGCGGCTGCGCGGCGCACTGTCCGCCGTCCGGCCCGACGACCTGTCGGCGGCCGTGCTGCGCGGACTGCTCGACCAGGCGCCGGGGTTGGACCCGGCGCGGATCGACGACGTGTACTGGGGCGCCGCCAACCAGGCCGGCGAGGACAACCGCAACCTGGCCCGGATGGCGGTGCTGCTGGCCGGGCTGCCCGACAGCGTGCCGGGCGCGACCGTCAACCGGCTGTGCGCGTCCGGGATGGAGGCCGTCACCATGGCGGCCCGGGCGATCGGCTCCGGCGAGGCGGACGTGGTGGTGGCGGGCGGCTGCGAGTCGATGAGCCGCGCGCCGTTCGTCCTGCCCCGCCCCGACGAGGCGCTGCCGCACCGGATGGAGACCTTCGACACCCGGCTCGGCTGGCGGCTGACCAATCCGCGCATGCGCGAGCTGCACGGCGTGCTGTCGATGGGCGAGACCGCCGAAGAGGTCGCGAGCCGCTACGGCGTCTCCCGCGAGGCGCAGGACGCGTTCGCCCTGCGCAGCCACCGACTCGCCTCGCTCGCACGGGAGTCGGGCCACTTCGACGCCGAACTGCTGCCGGTGCGGCGCCCGGACGGGGTGCTGGTGGACCGCGACGAGTCGATCCGCCCCGACACCACGGCGGAGAAGCTGGCCGCGCTGAAGCCGGTGTTCCGGGCGGGCGGCAGCGTCACGGCGGGCAACGCCTCGCCGATGAACGACGGCGCGGCGGCGCTGCTGCTGTGCAGCGAACGGGCGCTGTCGGAGCTGGAGTTGGAGCCGCTGGGCCGCTACGTGGCGGGCGCGTCGACGGGCGTGCACCCGGACGTGATGGGCATCGGACCGGTGCCGGCCACCCGGCGGGTGCTGGAGCGCGGCGGCTGGAAGCTGCGGGACGTGGAGACCGCCGAGTTCAACGAGGCGTTCGCGGCCCAGGCGCTGGCGTCCGTCGGCGAGTTGGGCATCGACCCGGAGGTGGTGAACCCGTCCGGCGGGGCGATCGCGCTGGGCCACCCGCTGGGCTGCTCGGGCGCCCGGATCCTCACCACGCTGCTGCACCGGATGCACCGCACCGGCGCCCGCCGCGGCCTGGCGACCATGTGCGTGGGCGTCGGCCAGGGGTCGGCGGTGCTGGTCGAGCGGGACTGGTAGTTCTCAACCGATGGAACGTCAGAAAGGTTTCCCAGTGGGCAAGTTCGACGGCAAGGTGGCGGTGGTGACCGGCGCCGCGCAGGGCATCGGGGCGGCGACGGCGCGGCGGCTGGCCGAGGAGGGCGCGGCGGTGGCCGTGGTCGACCTGACGGCGGAGCGCGCCGAGGGCACCGTCGAGGAGATCCTCGCGGCGGGCGGCACGGCGCGCGGCTACGGCTGCGACGTGGCCGACTACGCGGCGGTGGAGGCCGTGTTCGCGTCCGTGGTCGAGGAGTTGGGCGGGGTGCACATCCTGGTGAACAACGCCGGGATCACCCGCGACAACCTGTTCTTCAAAATGCCCAGGAGCGACTGGGACGCGGTGCTGTCGGTCAATCTGACCAGCGCCTACAACTGCTCGCACGTGGCGCAGCGGTACTTCGTGGCGCAGAAGTACGGCAAGATCGTGTCGCTGAGCTCGCGTTCGGCGCTGGGCAACCGGGGCCAGGCGAACTACGCGGCGGCGAAGGCCGGCATCCAGGGCCTGACGGCGACGCTGGCGATCGAGCTCGGCCCGTTCAACATCAACGTCAACGCGGTGGCGCCGGGCTACATCGCGACCTCGATGACGGCCGCGACCGCCGAGCGGGTCGGCGCGACGCCGCAGGAGCACCAGGCGGAGGTCGCGCAGCGCACCCCGCTGCGCCGGGTGGGGCTGCCGGAGGAGGTCGCCTCGGTGGTGGCGTTCCTGGCGAGCGAGGACGCGTCGTACGTGAGCGGGCAGACGCTGTACGTCAACGGCGGGGCCCGGTAGGCGAGTTGGCGCAGCCGGGCCCGCCGTGACCGTCGCCCGTCCGGGTCGGGGTGCGCCCGCGTCGACGGCCCGGGGGGCCGCGGTGCGTGCGTCGGACGGGCGGCGGGTCAGGGGTTGAGGTCGATCTGCCGGCCCTGCCAGCGGCGGCGCAGCCAGCGGTCGTGGCCGGCCACCACGATCGCGCCCGGGCCCTGGCCGCCGATGGCCTCCTCGAGTTCGTCGCAGAGCACCGGGGAGAGGTGGTTGGTGGGCTCGTCGAGCAGCAGGAGTTGCGGCGGGCGGGCCACCAGCAGGGCGAGGGCGAGGCGGCGGCGCTGGCCGACGGACAGTTCGCCGACGGGGCGGTCGAGGTCGGCGGCGGCGAGCAGGCCGAGCGACGCCAGCGGGACGCGTTCGGCGCGGGCGGGGCCGAGGGCGAGTCGGTAGGTGTCGCGGGCGGTGCAGTCGGGCCGGTCGAAGGCGGTGTCCTGGGTGAGCAGGCCGACCGTCAGTCCCGGCCGCCGGCGGACCTGTCCGCCCGCGTCGAGGCGGCCGGCCAGGACGGCCAGCAGGGTGGACTTGCCGGTGCCGTTGCCGCCGGTGATCAGCAGGCGCTCGTCCGCCGCCACCTCCAGTTCCTCCAGCGCGAGCCGGCCCGGCACCCGGACGCGGTGCAGCGCCACCAGCGGCTCCGGGCGGTCCCCGCCGGAGACGGCGTCGGGAGCGGTGGCGACCGTGAGGGCGTCGGGGGCGAAGCGGAGCGGGACGGGCGGCCGGGCGACCTGCCGGCGTTCGAGGTCGGCGAGCCGGCCGGCGGCGTCCCGCACCCGGCGGGAGATCTGCTGCTGCACCCGGCCGGCCCGGTGGCCGTGGCCCATCTTCTCGTTGTCGGTGGGCCCCCGGTCGGGGGCGAGCCGGTGCGCGGTGACCTCCGCGGAGCGGCGCAGGTGCTCCAACTCCCGCTGCTCGTCCGCGTACTGGCGCTCCCAGCGGTGCCGGTGGGCGCGCTTGGCGGACAGGTAGGCGCGGTAGGCGCCGCCGAAGCGGACGGGGCCGTCGACGGCCGGGTCGAGGTCGAGCAGGTCGGTGCAGACGGCGTCGAGGAACGCCCGGTCGTGACTGGCGACGACCACCGTGCCGGGCAGCGCGCGGAGTTGTTCCTCCAGGAAGGCGGCGGCTCCGTCGTCGAGGTGGTTGGTGGGCTCGTCCAGCAGCACGGCGGCGGGTCGGCGGACCAGCAGGGCGGCCAGGGCGAGCCGGCCGCGCTGCCCGCCGGACAGCGAGCCGAGGGTGCGCTCCGGGCCGACGGCGCCGAGGCCGAGGCCGTCGAGCAGCAGGGCGGCCCGGCGGTCGGCGTCCCACGCTTCGCGGTCCTGGGCCTGTTCGAGCCGGGTGCCGTAGGCGGCCAGCAGACCCGCCTGGCGCGGGTCGCCGTCCTGGATCCGGGCCAACTCCTCGCCAAGCCGGTCGAGTTCGGCGAGGTCGGCGCGCGCCTCGCGGAGCGCCTCGTCCAGCACGTCGGCGACGGTGGCGAGGGCGTCGAACGGCATCTCCTGGTGCAGGAAGCCGAGTTCGCCGGGCCGGACGACACTCCCGGCATCGGGCTCGTCCACCCCGGCCAGCACCCGCAGCAGGGTGGACTTCCCGCAGCCGTTCTCCCCGATCAGGCCCAGCCGGCGGCCGGGCGCGGCGGTCAGCGACAGCCCGTCGAGAATGCGGCGGCCGCCGAGGACGCGGACCAAGTCGTGTGCGATCAGGGCCGGTTGGGGCATGGATGTCTCCACTGGGTCGTTACGGGACGGCGCGCCCGGCGCGCCGTGAAGAGGGACAGGGGGCGCCGCTCGCCGGAGACCTCCCGCACGCGGCGCGGTTGCCGACGGCAACGGGCCGGGCGGCGCACCGCCACGCGAGCCAACCCGCCCTCAGGCGAGGCGAGTTGCTCGGCGCGGCGGAGATCCGACGCGACCGGAGCCGGCCTGCCCGGCGCACCGAACGGGCCGGCCGAACGGGCCGGCCGGGCGAACGGCCGCAGGACGGGCGCCCCGGGCACGCTCGCGGGCCGACTCGCGACCGGACGGCGCCGGTTGTGCCACCGTGGCCCCGCCCGACCGCTCGCGAACCAGCCACCACGAGCGGCCGCGCCGCCCGGCGCAGCCCGCCCCGAACACGGCCGTGCGGACCTGATCCACCGACGAACAGCGCAGACACGGCCGAGTTGCTCCGGTGCCCCTGACGGGTCGCCTCCCAGGCCGACCGGGCCGCCGCCGTCGAAGCAGGACGGAGGTCCGCCGTCGCCCCACCGGGGCGGGATGCCTCGGCGGGGCGACGGCGCGGCCGGTGGCGCTACAGCGCGGGCGCCGCCGAGGTCTCGGTGAGCGTGCCGTCGGCCAGCAGCAGGCGGCGGTCGACGCCGATCCCGGCGAGGAAGCGCTCGTCGTGGCTGACCACCAGGAACGCGCCCCGGTAGGCGTTCAGGGCGCTCTCCAACTGGCCGACGCCGACCAGGTCGAGGTTGTTGGTGGGCTCGTCGAGCAGGAGCAGCTGCGGGGCGGGTTCGGCGCACAGGACGCAGGCGAGGGTGGCGCGCAGCCGTTCGCCGCCGGACAGCACTCCGACCGGGAGGTGGGCCCGGGGGCCGCGGAACAGGAACCGGGCGAGCAGGTTCATCCGCTCCGCCTCGGGGCGTTCGGGGGCGAACTCGGCGAAGTTCTCGGCGACGGTGCGGCTGTCGTCGAGCAGGTCGAGGCGCTGCGACAGGTAGGCGATCCGGCCTTCGCCGTGGCGCAGCTCGCCGCCGTCCGGGGTGAGCGCGCCGGTGATCAGCCGCATCAGGGTGGTCTTCCCGGCGCCGTTCGGGCCGGTCAACGCGATCCGCTCCGGGCCGCGGACCATCAGGTCGATGCCGCCGGGGGCGAACACCTCGTGGCCGTCCAGCCGTGCCTGCATGCCCTGGCCGTGGAAGAGGGTGCGACCGGCGGGCACCTGGGTGTCGGGCAGCTCCAGGCTGAGGCGCTGCTCCTCGCGCACGGCCCGCCCGGCCTCGTCGAGGCGGGCCTTGGCCTCGTCGACGCGGGCGGCGTGCACCTGCCCGGAGCGGCCGGCGGCCTCCTGCGCGCCGCGCTTCATGGTGCCGGCGAAGATCTTCGGCAGGCCGGCGCTCTTCAGGTTCTTCGCGGCGTTGCTGGCGCGCCGGTCGGCGCGCTCGCGGGCCTGCTGGGCTTCGCGCTTCTCGCGCTTCAGGGTCTGCTCGGCGTTGCGGACGTTGCGTTCGGCGACCTCCCGCTCGGCCCGGACGGCCTCCTCGTAGGCGGTGAAGTCGCCGCCGTACAGGCGCAGTTCGCCGTTGCCGAGCTCGGCGATCCGCTCCATCCGGTCGAGCAGCGCGCGGTCGTGGCTGACCAGCAGCAGGCAGCCGTTGAACTCGGACAGCACGTCGTACAGCCGGTGCCGGGCGCCCAGGTCGAGGTTGTTGGTGGGCTCGTCGAGCAGCAGCACGTCGGGGCGGCGCAGCAGTTGGGCGGCGAGGCCGAGGGAGATGACCTGGCCGCCGCTGAGCGTGTGCAGGCTGCGGTCGAGGGCGAGGTGGCCGAGGCCGAGCCGGTCGAGCTGGGCGCGGGTGCGCTCCTCGATGTCCCAGTCGTCGCCGATGGTGGCGAAGTGCTCCTCGGCGACGTCGCCGGACTCGACGGCGTCCAGCGCGCGGATCACCTCGGCGATGCCGAGCACCTCGGCGACGGTGAGGTTCGCCGTCAGCGGCAGGGTCTGCGGCAGGTAGCCGAGAGTGCCGGAGACCGTCACCGAGCCTGCGGTGGGCTTGAGTTCACCGGCGATCAGCCGGAGCAGGGTGGACTTGCCGGATCCGTTCGGCGCGACCAGGCCGGTGCGGCCGGTGGGCACGCTGAACGACAGGTCGTGGAAGACCGGGGTGTCGTCCGGCCAGGAGAAGGACAGGTTGGAGCAGACGACGGCAGCGTCGGACATGTGAAGAGACCTCGAAGGTGCATCGGGGCAGGGAAAGGCCACTGCCCCGGGACGGGCGGGCGAAAAAGGGGACGACGAAACGGACCACTCCGGCAGCGCTCCTGTGCGCCGGCCCGGTGGCCGTCAGATCCGGATCTCACCCGGAGATGTCGTCGTCACCCGCCACGTCTCTGTCCCTCTGCTCACACGACTCGCGTACCCCGCGCGTCGCGTACCAACGGTGTCGCGGCGAGTGTAGCCGAACGCCACGAGGGACGTCGCGCCATTTATTCGCGCGGACCGCCACGCGAACCGCCACGCGGGCCGCCGCGCGGCCGATCTCCCCGGCGCGGGACGGGGGTTGCTCCGGCCGGGGGGTGCGGCGGCGCGGCCGGGGGCGGCGGCGTGCGTCACCTGCCTACGGTGGCCCTCGAACCGTCGGACACCCCAGAGCCAGGGAGCACGGCATGACCACGGACGACCGGCGTGAACGCTTCGAACGGGGCATGGAGGTCCTCGCGAGCATCGACGGCGAGGCGGGCGAGCGCGTGGTGGCGGCCCTCGCGGACGTCTCCCCCGAACTGGCGCACCAGATCGCCGCCTGGGGGTTCGCCGAGATCTACTCCCGCCCGGCACTGGCCCCGCGCGACCGGCAGTTGGTCACCCTCGGCATGCTCACCGCGCTCGGCGGCTGCGAACCCGAGGTCGAGGTGCACGTCAACGCCGCGCTGAACGTGGGCCTGACGCCGTCGCAGATCGTCGAGGCGCTGCTGCACGCCGCCGCGTACTGCGGGTTCCCGCGTGCGATCAACGCCACCCTCGCCGCGAAGCGGGTCTTCGCCGAACGCGGCCTGCTGCCCGTCCGCGACGCCTGAACCCCGTCGCCGACGGCACCCGGGCGCGCCTCGCGCACCGTCGCGACCGGCCGCTTGGCGCGGCCGGCGTCGGCCACGAAGCGCCCGCCTTCGGCCCGGGCGGCCGTTCCGCACCGGCCGCCGGGCACTGGAGAGGAGCACGCCAATGCCCGAACCGTGCTTCGAACGCCGGCAGTTCACCGACCGGAGCCCCGCCGCGACGAACGGTCCGGACGCCGTCGCCGAGTTGCGGCGTCGGATGGCCGACGGCCGGACGGAGACCTGGCTGCGCAGCTCGCGCGGGCGGCAGTTGGCGGTGGTCGGGCGAGCACGCCG
This sequence comes from Kitasatospora sp. NPDC004531, assembly GCF_053602195.1. Taxonomy (NCBI): domain Bacteria; kingdom Bacillati; phylum Actinomycetota; class Actinomycetes; order Kitasatosporales; family Streptomycetaceae; genus Kitasatospora; species Kitasatospora sp. NPDC004531. The sequence goes on from NZ_JBSGDD010000016.1 coordinate 31,011, forward strand.
TCGATCCGGACGCGCCCGGCCGGAGCGACAGCTACCTGCTCGCCAACGGCCAGCCGGACGAGTACCCGGACGAGGACACCGTCCCGCTCCACCGGGCCCTGTGCATCGTCCGACATCTGCTGGACCACGGCTTCCCATCGCCGGGCACACCATGGTCCGTCGATCGCTGATGCTTCGTCAATTCACCATTGCGGCCTTGGCGTTGACGAGCTGCTGGAGGTAACGCTCGGCGGCACGCAGCTTGCGGCTGTCGGGGCCGGGCAGGTGGGCGCGGAGCTCTATGATCTCGGGCGCGATGCGGATCGCCTCGGCCGGGTCCTTCACGGCGCGCCAGCAGGCCTCGGCGTTGGTGGCGGCGCGCTGGGTCTCGGGGTGCTCGGGGCCGTCGGTCTGCAGCAGCGCGGTGGCCACCTGGCGGTACAACTCGGCTGCCAGCACGGGCAGTCCGGCGACCCGGGAGACGTGTGCGCGGACCTGCCGGACCTGGAGCACCACCGGCGCGAGGGTGCCGTGCGCGGCGACCGCCTTGTCCTCCAGGGCGAGCGCGAGCGCGGCGGCGGTGTAGTGGTCGCCGGCCTCGGCGGCCCGCACGATCTCGCCGATCGTCTCCAAATAGTCGGTCGGCGGGGCCTGTTCGGCGGCGGGCGCGGGCGCGGCAGGCCGCTTGTCCAGCGGCACCGTCGCCGCCGACGGGTCGTTCCGGACGGCCGGCCGGGGCACCTCCAACGGCACCGTCGCGGCCAACGGGTCGTGCTGGACGGCGGGTTGGGGCTTCTCCAGCGGCACGGTCGAAGCCGTCGCCCCGGGCTCGGCCGACGCCAACGCGCCGGCCAGGGCCCCGCCGGTCAGCGGCACCGTCGCGGCCAGCGGGTCGAACTGCGGTTCCCCGCCTGCGGGTTCGGGCGCGGCGGCGGCCTTGGCGAAGTTCACGGCCCGCGGATCGACCGGCGCGGGCACCGACACCGCGGCAGGCCCGGACGCGGCGGCGAACGCGGGCACCGCCCCGGCGGGCGCGGGCACCGTCCCGGACTCGGACTTGGCGAGCTCGACCAACGGCGCAGCGGGAGCCGCCGGAAGGTCCTTGCCGAGGTCCACCACGGGCTGGGGCGCGCCCGTCGGCTTGCCGAGGTCGACCACCGGCGTGTCCACCGGAACCATCGGCACCCCGCGCTCCAGCGACACGATCATCCGGCGGCGGGCGGGAGTTGCGGGCACCCCGGCCTTGCGCAGCGAGACCAGCACGCGCGGCGTCCAGCCGGGGGCGAGCCGGGGACGGGCCGGTTCGGCGGGGCGCGCGGCGGGGGCGGCAGGTGCGGCGGGCGGCGCGTTGAGCGGGGCGGGGGGCGCGGCGGGCCGGGCGGCGGCGGGGTCGGCGGGGCCGATCTGCCGGGCGGTGTTGCGGAACCAGGGCCGCTCGGCGGGGTGCGCGGTGATCACCACCGTGTCGGAGCGCAGCACCGAGTGGACCTGCTGGCGCACCAGTTCGGGGGTGAGCAGCTGATCGGCGCCGGGGCGCCCCCGGTGCAGGGTCTCGATCAGTGCGCGGGTGAACGTGCCGAGCTGGTCCGGGTCGTGGTTGACCACGGCCCACAACGGCACGCCCTCGCACAGCTGTTGGCCGGAGGCGGCGACCAGCTGCGGCCACAGCACCGGGTCGGCGCTCAGGTCGCCGATCACCAGGGTGTCGAACTCGCTTCCGCGGTGCCGCAGTTCGGTGGCGAGGGCGCTCCACGGCAGGCTCTCGGACGCCTTGTTCTCGCGCAGCGACAGGTACATCTGGTCGCCGCGCCGGTCGGTGACCAGGTGGCCGCCGAGGTGGATCAGCAGCGGCCCGGGGTGGCGGGCGGCGGCGCGCAGGTGGGCGAGCACGGTCTGCGGGTCGTTGGCGCCGGGGAGGTGCACGGCGTCGACCTGTTCGGCGGAGAGCAGGGTCTGCGGGGCGACGCCGGCCAGTGCGGCGGACAGCACGGAGGCGTGCGCGGTGCCGCCGCGTCCCCAGCGGCGGCCGCCGCCGTAGCCGCCCTCGACGACCAGGATGCGGCCGCGCAGGCCGTGGCCGATGCCCCGGGCGGGCGCGGGGGCGGCTGCCGGAGCGGCGGCGGGCGGCGGGGTGTCGGCGGTGATCACCGGGATCATGCCCGTCCAGCCGGTGGTGACCGACGCGGGCGGCATCGCGGGCGGCGGCGGGACGGGCGTGCCGCCGGCCGGGGTGGGGGTCGGCGGGGCGGTCCGGTTGCCCCCGGGGGTGAGGTCGGCGGGCGTCAGGTTGACCCGCAGGTTGACGGAGGTCGCGAACGGGTCGTTGGCGGGCGGCACTTCGACCCGCTGAGCGGCGCCCTGACTCGGCCCCGACGGCTGGGTCGGCAGCTTCAAGGACTCCCCCAGGTCGGCCGCCGCCGGCCCGTCCCCGGACGTCGATGCCACATCAGCCACCGTCAGGTCACCGCCCCCGTCCGCCGCCTGTGCGACGTCGTGCCCGTTCACCGTGGCACCAGGGCGCCACGTTCCGATCCCGGCCACGATACGTGGTCGGCGGGCGGCCGGGCCAGGGCGGGTGGCCCGGCCCGCGCCGGCCCGCGCCGGTCGGCGCGGGTGCCGGACGCGGGTCGTCGGCGCGGCCGAGCGGCCGTCAGTAGGTGACGGTGATCCGCCGGGCCGGGCCGTCCACCCGGATCAGGCCGCCGTACGGGATGACCTGCTGCGGCTCGGTGTGCCCGAGGTCGACGTCGAACACGGCCATGGCGTCCGGCGCGTACGCGTCCAGCGCGCGCAGCACCGCGGCGCGCTGCTCGGCCCGGTAGGTCGCCCGCTGCTCGGCGTCGTTGGGCTGCTCGAACGACCAGGCCATCGCGCGGCCGACCAGCACCGCCGGGAACTGCCGCAGCAGCCCGCGCTCGCCGAGGTTGCGCAGCATCCGGTACACCTCGCCGCCGGACGGCATCTCCTCCGACGTCTCCAGCACCAGCACGCCGCCCGCGTACGCCTCGACGGGCAGCAGCCGGTCGGCCGCGGCCATCCAGTGCAGGATCTCCAGGTTGCCGCCCCAGCTGACGCCCTCCACCACCCGGTCCGGGCGGTGCCAGTACGCGCCGCCGGCGGGCTCGCTCGCGGGCATCCGCTCGAACGTCGCCGGGTCCTCCCAGCGGCCGAGCTCGGTGCTGACGTCCTCGGCCTCGCTCAGCTCGAACTCGCCGCGCTCGAACAGCGCGGCCCGCAACGAGGCCGCGGTGAGCGGGTGCATCGCCCCGGGCCGGCCGAACTGCGTCATGATCGCGCCGCCGTGGTACGAGACCACGCCGTGCCGCCACAGGAAGTCCAGCAGGTTGGTGTTGTCGCTCCAGCCGAAGAACGGCTTGGCGTGCGCCCGGATCAACTCCCCGTCCAGGTGGGGGATCACCGTGATCTGGTCCTCCCCGCCGATCGACGCCAGCACCGCCGTCACCCCCGGGTCCAGGAACGCCGCGTGCAGATCCGCCGCCCGCTCCTGCGGACTCGCCCCCGCCTTCCGGGTGCTCGGATACTCCACCGGCTCCAGCCCGAACTCCTCCCGCAGCCGCCGCAACCCGAGCTCGTACGGCAGCGGGAACACCGCCGGCCCACCGAACGACGGCGACACCACGGCCACCCGATCACCGGGCGCGGGCTTGGACAGGTACTTCGGCTGCTCCGACATGCCGCGATGCTAACGACCCGCTCCCCTACCCCTCGACCGCTTTTCCGACCGCCCGGTGGCGCGCTCAGGGGGTGGGCGGGTGGATGTCCAGCAGGGTCTTGCCGAGGGTGGCGCGGGATTCGATGGCGCGGTGGGCGTCCGCGGCGCGGGAGAGGGGGAAGCGGCGGCCGATGACGGGGCGCAGGCGGCCGGCGGCGGCTTCGGCGAGGACGTGGGCGGTGGCGGCGCGGACGGCCTCGGGGGTGGGGCGCAGGGCGAGCGCGGTGAGGCGGCGGGCGGCGATCTCGTGCTGCGGAAGGTCGGTCCAACTGCCGCCCGCGAGGCCGTAGTTGAGGAAGCTGCCGCCGGGGCGGAGCAGGGTGGCGGCGGTGCGGCCGAGGGCGCCGCCGACGCCGTCGAGGAGGAGGTCGACGGGGGCGGTGCGGGTGGTCCAGTCGGGTTGCAGGTAGTCGAAGGTCTCGGCGGCGCCGAGTTCGGCGGCGAGCGCGAGTTTGGCGGGTCCGCCGGCGGCGGCGACCACGTGCAGGCCCGCGCGGGCGGCGAGTTGGACGAGCAGGGTGCCGACGCCGCCGGCCGCGGCAAGGATCAGGACGCGGGCGCCGGGGTCGGGCGCCGCGGTCTCCAGCAGCAGCCTGGCGGTGCGTCCGTCGGCGAGCAGCGCGGTCGCGGCGTCCAGGGCGAGCCCGTCGGGGACGAGGTGCAGGCCGTCGGCGGGGACGGCGGCGCGTTCCGCGTAGGCGCCGCTGCCGCCGGTGGAGGAGATCACCCGCCGTCCGACCAGCGCGGGGTCCACGCCGGGTCCGACCGCGCCGACGGTGCCGCCGACGCCGTTGCCGGGGACCATCGGCAGCGAGCCGCTGAACGGGCCGAGGCCGGTGGCGCGGAACTGGGTCTCGACGAAGGTCAGGTTGGCGTGCGCGACCTCGATCAGCACCTGCCCGTCCCCCGCCACCGGGTCCGGCGCCCGGCCCGGCACCAGCACCTCCGGCCCGCCGAACTCCCGCAGCCACACCGCCCGCATCACGCCACCACCCCTCCTCGGACCGGACGTTCCGGCCGCCGCCCATCCTGTGAGTTCAAGTGCCCTTGAGGTCAAGGGCCACCCGCCGGAGGCGTGTCCGAGCCGCGTGCGAGCATGGCGGCCATGAACCTGAACGCCTTCTGGGACTTGCTGGAGTCCACCGCCGGCGCCGACGCCCCCTGCTCCCGCGCCGAACTGCTGACCGAACGCCTGGCGCAGCTCCCGCCGGACGCGATACGCGAGTTCCAGCTGCGCCTGGACGAGGTCCGCGCCCCGCTCGACACCATGGCCACCGTCGCGTTGGCGCGGCTCGTCGGCCCGGGCTTCATCAGCGACGACACCCTCTGGTACTTCCACGCCTGGCTGGTCGGCCTCGGCCGCGACGCCCACCGGCTGGCCGTCCACGACCCGGACGCCCTCGCCGACCACCCCGCCTTCCGCCGGCTGGCCGCCCTGGACGAGCGCCAGGTGCCCGACTGGGAGGCGCTCGACTACTGCGCCTCCGACGCCTGGGAGCAGCTCACCGGCGAGGAGGACGGCCTGGAGGAGGCCCTGCTCGCCGAGGGCCACGAGAGCCCGGTGAACGCCGACCCGGAGGGCGAGGAGTGGACGCCCGAGCAGACCGCAGCCCGCCTTCCGAAGCTCACCGACCTTTTCGCCAGGGTGAGTTGACGGTACGTCTATTGTCGTAGCGCGCCTCTACGCTGGTCGCCCATGACCACCATCGACGACCCCGAGTGGCTCGACAACCCACGGCTGGACGCCTGGCTGGCCGCCGGACGGGACGGCTTCCCGGCGTGGGCCGAACTCACCGGCGGGGGCTGGGATTTCGGCACCGATTCCCTCCCCCGCCTGGAGCGCGCGGTCCAGGACCGCTTCGGGAACCGCGAGCGCGCGGACGCCGCGCGCCACGAGCCGTTCCTGACGGCGGCGGCCTGGTACTTCGGCGAGGTGCACATCCGCAACTACGGTGCGCTGTGGCACTGTTCGCCCGAGCCACTGCCCCACGCGCCCGACCGCATCCAGCCGCTGCTGCGGTTGCCGAAGGAGGTGCTGGACGAGGACGAGGCGGAGGAGCTGGCCGAGGCGGAGGAGCTGTACGAGGACGACTTCCCGATGTGCGACGCGCTCGGCACGGTCGTCGCGGTGGCCGATCCGGCGAACGCCGGCCTGCTGTCGGAGACGCTGGAGGGCTACGCGTTCTGGGCGTCGGTGGTGGACCGGGCGGTGGCGCTGGCCCGCACCCGGCCCGGCCGGAGCCCGGGCAGCCGTCCCCTGCCGGACGCGCCCGGCCCGCTCGACCCCGGCCCGCCCGGCCAGGACCTCGCGCGCTGGCTGGCGACCCGGCAGGAGGCGTTCCCGCTGTGGGCCCGGGCCGTCGACCGGCAGGCCGAACTCGACTTCTCCGAGCGGTCGTTGGACGTGCTCGAAGACGTCCTGCGGCAGCGGATCCACACCCTGGGCCTGGGCGACCGACTGAACCACATGGCGGCGGTGGAGGAGTACCGGATCGCCTTCCTCCCGCAGGTGATCCGCCTGTTCGAGGACCCGGTCTTCGACTGCGCCCTCTGGTACCTCGGCGAGACCGCCTGCCGCCGCCGGGGCGCCCGCTGGCTCCCGCTGCGCGGCAACGTGGACGTCGACGCCGAGTCCCACCCCGACCTGGCGGTGGCCCGGATCGGCCGCCGGATCGGCCCGCGACTGGAGCTGACCGCCGCCGTCCACCGCTGCCTGCGCGACCGCACCGACCCGGACGACGGCTACCGTCCGCTGCGCGGGGCGCTGTCCGTCCTCACCTGAACCCGCCTCATTCCAGCGCCCGTTCGATCGTGGTACGGGTGAACAGCCGGGCCTGCTCGGCGCGTTGCTCGCGCCGCGCGTCGGTGATCTGCAACGGGGTGCCGTAGCGGCGGGCGGTGATGTCCGCGACCAGCGTGAACGAAGCTCCCAGGTGCGGGAGTTGGGAGATCGCCTCGCGCTTGGTGATCAGCCGGTTCTCGCGCAGCGCGACGGTGGCGCGGGCGGCGGTGATCGGCCCGAAGTCCACCCAGATGTCGTGCTGCCAGAGGTCGAGGCGCGCGGTGTGGGGGTACCAGTAGGTGCGCAGGTCGGTGCGGATGTACTCGTGCAGCTCCGCGTCGGAGACCGGCGGCAGCAGCGCGGCCGGGGTCGCGCTGCCCGCCAACCGCAGTGCGCCGTCCAGGAGTTCGCGGCGGCTGATGAGGGAGACCGGCCGGTCCATCGGCTCGCCCTGGGCGAAGGTGAAGTGGTCGTCGGCCGGGTCGGCGAGGCCGTCCTGCGGCAGGTAGCCGCAGTGCAACTTCTCCGCGTCCGGCCGGTCGTCGATCAACTTCCGGTGCAGCTCGGTGAGTTCGGCGCGCAGCGCGGCGTCGGGAGCGGTCGGCAGGACGGCGATCAGGTCGAGGTCGCTGAGCCCGTGCCGGTAGTCGCCGAACGCCAGCGAGCCGTGCACCCACAGCGCGGTGACGCTGGTGGCGGCGCGCACCCGGGCCGTGAACTCTCTCAGCACCGGGGCGGCGAGCGCCCGTTGGCCCAGGTCGCGGGTGGCCTGTTCGGCGGCGGTGGGCAGAGCGGCGAGATCCCAAAGCGGCATGGCACCGACTCTCGCACAGCGGCGGCACTCCTGTCCCCCGACCTGCCGCACCCCCGGAGCGCCGCCCGGCCCGGCCGGAGCTGCGGCGCTAGGGTCTGTCCGGCACGACGCCGAACCCACCGTCCCGAAAGGCGTTCCCGCGATGGCGCAGAAGATCACCACCTTCCTGTGGTACGACCACCAGGCCGAGCAGGCGGTCGAGTTCTACCTCTCGGTGTTCCGCGACGGCCGGGTCACCGACGTCCGGCGCTACTCGGAGGCCGGCCCGGGCACGGCGGGCAGCGTGATGCTGGTCGAGTTCGAGCTGTTCGGTCAGCGCTACCGGGCGCTGAACGGCGGCCCGGTGTTCACCTTCAACGAGGCCGTCTCGCTCCAGGTCGACTGCGACGACCAGGCCGAGGCCGACCGCTACTGGGACCTGCTCACGGCGGACGGCGGCGAGCCCGGCCAGTGCGGGTGGCTCAAGGACCGCTACGGCCTGTCCTGGCAGATCGTCCCGCGCCGCATGCTCGAACTGCTCGCCGACCCGGACCCCGACCGGGCCCACCGCGCGATGACCGCGATGCTCGGCATGACCAGGCTCGACGTCGACGCCCTGGAGGCCGCGGCCGACGGCCGCCCCTGAACCGGCCCTTGCCAGCACTGCCGGCCCCGCTCGTGCGAGGATGGCCGGCATGTCTGCTCCCGCCCTGGGCTTCGGCCCGATCGCGGAAGCCTACGAGAGGTACCGACCGGGGTATCCCGAGGAACTCGTCGGCCTGGTGACGACGTACGCGGGCCGGCCGGTCCGGACCGCCCTGGAGATCGGCGCGGGGACGGGCAAGGCCACCCGCCTGTTCGCCGGCCACGGAATCCAGGTCACGGCGACGGAGCCCGACCCCGCCATGCTCGCCGAGCTGAACAGGGCCGTGCCCGCGAACGTCACCACCGTGCGCGCCGCGTTCGAGGACCTGCGGCCTGGTCAGACCTACGGGCTGGTCTACGCGGCGGCCGCCCTGCACTGGACGCGCCCGGAGGGCCGATGGCCGAGAGCGGCCGCACTGCTGGAGCCGCAGGGCGTGTTCGCCTCGTTCGGCGGCCAGGTGCGACTCGCCGACCCCGCTGTCGCGGAGTCCGTCCGTGCGGCGCGGGCGCCGTTCCTGGCGAGCGACGAGGTGCCGTCCCCCGACGGGACCGCCCCTGACGAGGAGATGCAGTGGCCGGGCACCGAACTGCGGCAGTCCCCGTTGTTCCTCGACGTCCAACAGGCCGTCGTCGAACGGCGCTTCACGCTGAGCGCTCCTGACTACGTCGGCTACCTCTCAACCGTCTCGGCGTACCTCCACCTGCCGCCGGCAAAGCGCCGCCCGGCGTTCGACGCGATCACCCGGGCCCTTCCCGGGACGGTCGAGATCGCCGCCGACCTCACCGTCCATCTCGCCCGCCGCCACCCCGAGTAGCCCGCCGCCGTCCTGGGCTTCAACGTTTCCTGGGTCCGTCACCGGCAAGGCGCACGGACAGGCACAGCATGGTGGCACAGCCGGGAATCCCGGCGCGAGGCCAGGGCGCGGCGTGGCCCGACCGCCGACGACCCCGGCACGTGAACCCCAGGCACGAGCCGTCAACGGTCTCCCCCGGCAGATCCCCCTCCGGACTCGCTCCGTCCCACCGGCCGCGAACGCCGCCGCACGCCGGATCCGACGACGTCAGCTCCCCTGGAGCCCGCCCGGCGCCTCCACTGCCCGGCCCTCGGCGTCCAGGCCCTCCGGGCCGAACGGGCGGGCCTTCCTGAAGTCGCGGATCGTCCAGGGCAGTCCGACGTTCGCGGTCTCCACCCACAGCCGGTCGGCCTCCTCCGTTCGACCGGCCCGGGCCGACTTGACGGCCAGCCATGCCAGGGCCTCGGCAGTCCCGGCATCGACGGCGGCGCGGGCGAGGCGCTCCGCGTGCTCCCAGCGGCGGGCCCCGGCCAACTGCCGGACGAGGTGCACCAGCCCGGAGCCGCCGCCCGCGAGCGCCAGCCGCTCCGCTTCGTCCCACTCCCCTGCCAGCGCACGCAACCGCGCCAGCGAACCGAACGCCGACGGGACACCGGACTCGGCAGCCAGGCGCTCCGCTTCCTCCCACGAGCCTTCGTGCGCCCTTCGCCTGGACAGGTCCGCCAGCGCGAACAAACCACCGGCCTCGTGGGCGAAGGCTTCCGCCTGATCCCACTTACCCGCGTCGGCCGCGCAACGCGAAAGCGCCAGCAGAGCGAGCGAGTTGCCGGCTGTCGCCGCACGGGCCAGGCGCTCGGCCTCCTCCCACCATCCGTTGCCCGCGTGCATGGCCGCGAGGTGCCCGTAGGCGTCGGCCGGCCCACCCCGGTCGGCGATATGGGCCAGGCGTTCCGCGTCGCCCCAGTGCCCGTCCTCCGCGTACCGAACGGCGAACCGACTCAGGAGGTACGGGTCCTCGGTGTCACACGCCAGCCGTTCCGCGTCCTGCCGGCGCCCCGCAGCGAACATCGACTCGGCCACAAGTCTCAGCACCTGGACCTCACCGATCGCCGCCAGCGCGAAGCCCAACTGTTCGGCGTCCTCCCACTTTCCGGCTTGCACCTGCTGCTCCGCCAAGTCCCTCATGGCCAGGACGCCGGAGAGCCCGGCCTCCGCCAGGCGCTCCTCCGCTTCCCACCGGCCCAAGAACGCCTCCCGCTCGGCCAGTTCGGCACCGATCGAAGGGTCACCGCGCTCCTCCGCCGCCCGCCCCAGGCGCTCCACCCCCGGGCCCTCCGCATTGGCCCGCGACACCGCCAGGCCCGCCAGCACCTCCGTCCCGGCAGCCCCGAACGCCAACTGCTCGCCGATGCGGTACCGGTAGCGCGCGTCCGCCGCCCGCGCCAACGCCAGCAGTGCCCCGGGCGAACGTACCTCCGCCCCCACTGCGTCCCAGAAGCCCTGCGGCGGAAAGCACAGCCCCCGCACCCCGGCCCTCCGGGTGTACGACAGCAGATAGTCGGCCAAGACGTACCGCGACTCCGGCCCGGCCGCCCGCCCCGGCGGCGGCGCCTCCCGGACGAGTGGCCCGGGCACGCCCCGGCACGCGCGGGAGGTGTACCGCACCGCCCGTTCGAACCAGCTGCCGCGCCACTCCTCGGACTGCTGCTGCCAGTGGCTCGGGTCCAGGTAGGCCGCGCCCGCCGCGCGCAGGAAGGGCTCGGTCAGGGCCTCGGGATGTCCCATCCGGCGCGCGTCGGCGGCGGCGTCCAGCAGCGCCCTGGCCTCGTGCGGCGCCGTCTCGTAGCGCTGCACCAACTCCGGCGAGCCCGCGAGGTACTGGGTGATGCGCCGCCCGCCGCGATCGATCGCCTCCGCCAGCCGGGGGTCCTGGGGCGCGAGGAGCCGCAGCGCCGCCAGGGCCGCCGCGTCGAACGACTCCGGGACGACGATCACGGCGGCCGAGGTGAGCAGCGCCGCCGTCGGCGGACGGACCGCGCCGTCCCGCTCCGCCGTCAGGGTCGCGAACGCGTCCCGCCACAGCGTGCCGAGCACCAGGACCGGGCCGCGTCGGGCGTCGAGCAGCAGCGCCGTCACCGCCTCGGCGACCGCGCCGCCGTCCGGCCCGGCAAGGAACCGCTGCGACTCGTTGAGCCACAGCACGGTGTGCGCCAGCGACCGCTCGCCGTCCAGCACCCGCAGCAGCTCGCCGGGGCCCGCCGGGCGCCAGACCTGCCAGGGCTCCGGCAGCAGGCGGACGGCCTCCCACAGCGAACGCGTCTTCCCGGCGGAGGAGTCGGCGACCAGCACCGCCATCCGACTCTCCCGCCGCCCCGCCTCGACCTCCGCCCGCAGCCGGTCGTCGTGCGGCCGCCGCAGAAAGGCCGGCAGCGGATCGGCCGAGCCGGAGGAGTCGATGGCGGGGTGCACCTCCAGATCCTTGACGGGATGGAACCGGCCGACCGGCTGCCCGGGCCGGGCGGGCACCGGCCGGGCCGGTACGGCGACGTCCGCACCCCGCGCCGCCTCCCACCGCTTCCGCCACACCTCCTCATCGGCGCGCACCACCGCACGCGCGCCGGGCATGGTCGCCGCACGCCCGCCCGGCGGCACCGCCCCGCGCACACCGGGCGACTTCGACGCGCGCCGCTCCGCCCACTCCCGCAGCACCTGGACGAAGGCCAGCAGCTGCCGCGGGTCGGCCGCCGGAATGCCCTCCCGGATCCAGCCGCTGACCGTCTTGTCCACCAGCTCCGGCACCTGCTGCGCGCCGCACAGCGCATTGGCCTCGGCGATCACCCGGGCCCGCGAGCGCTCCCCGGAACGCGGCACGACCCCGGCCCGCGCCTCGGCCTGCCGAAGCGCCCCGGCCAGCGCCGCCCGACCCGGGTGGACGATGTCCTGCGTCACGCGCTCTTCTCTCCCGTCTCCGCCGACCGGACTCCCCCGCACCGCCCCCGACCTGCGAGAACACCGCCCGTCTCCGACGTCTCCGACAACCCTGCCGACCACCGCCGCCCGCACGGTCTGCTGTTCGGCACGCCGCGAGGGACGCGGCAGCAGAGGAGGACAACGAGATGGATCCGGTTCTGGGCGCACTGCTGGCCACGGTCGTGGTCACCCTCATCCTCGCCGTCGCCGCCGTCCTCGTGGTGCGTTTCGCCGTCGGCGGGACGGATGGCAGGACCCGCGCCGCGATCCTGAAGGCGGCCGCGGAGGTCGTCCGGGCGATCCGCGGCCGCCGTTGACGCTCAGCCGTTGACGCTCGGCCGTTGACGCTCGGCCGACGATCCGCGGCCGCCGTTGAGCCTCCGTCAGCCTCCCGTGAGCAGGTCGCGCAGCAGGGCGACGGTGTCGGGGTCGAGGTCGCGGCCGGTGCGGCGGCTCAGCGCGTCGAGGCGGTTGACGGCGCGGACCAGCTGGTCGCGGGCGCCGGCCGAGGCGTACGCGTAGAACAGGTCGCGGTGCAGGAGTTCGACGTCCGGGGCGACGGCGAGGGCGCGGAAGATGGCGGCCTCGGCGGTGCGGTGGTCGCCGTACTGGAGGCGGCGGGCGGCGAGTTCGTGCGCGGTGTCGACGATCGCGGCCAGCATGTCCTGCCGTTCGGTCTCGGCCCAACCGTAGGTGCCGGCGGGGGCCTCGGCGAACGGGGCGCCCCGGACCAGGGCGAGGGCGTGCGCGAGCGCGGCGTCGGCGGTGGTGGAGGTGGAGCGCATGCCGCGCCGGTACAGGCTGCGGAACTCGTCCCAGTCGCAGCCGACCGTCGGGGCCAGGCTGTACGTCTCGGCGGGCTCGGCGGGCAGGTAGTCGCGGCCCTCCGGGGAGGTGCCCAACCAGGCGGCCAGGGCGGCGAGTTTGACCGGCAGCGGCTCGGCGAGGCGCTCGGCGGTGGCCTTCGGGTCGAGGTGCGCGGCACCCGGGTGGATGTCGCGGTCGAGCACCGAGTGCTCGGTGCCGGGGCGCAGCGCGAGGTACGCGGCGAGCTCGGTCAGCCGGGGGCGGCCGGCCGGGTCGATGTTCCCGGCGACGCCGAGGACGTCGACCGGCCCGAGCAGCCGGATGCGCGGCGCGGACCGCAGGTGGTGCGCCTCCGGGGAGCGCAGGATCGCCAGCAGGTCGTCGCTGTCGGTGCGGGCGGCGGTGGTTCCGGGCCGCGCGGACGGGCGGGCGCTGGCGCTCGCGGCGTGCGGGTCGGGGGCCGCCGCCTGGTCGTGGATCGGCGCGGGCTCGAACACCGCCGGTGCGGCGGGCGGGAGTTGGACGGGAGCGACGGCCGGCTCCGGGACGGTCTCCACCGGCGCGAAGTCCGGCACGGCGGCGGGCACCGGCTCGGGCGCGGCCTGCACCGGCGGCAGCTCGAAGTACTGCGTCCCCTCGCCGTACCGCACGCCGTCCGTAACCGGCTCGACGTCCGCGACCGGCTCGACCGGATCGGTGAACTCAACTGCCACGGGCGGCAGTTCGGCGGTGTCGGTGTCGTCCGCGCCGGGCTCCGCCGGGAGGGGGCCGGGGCCGACCACGGCGAGGCGCGGGTCGACGGGAGTACCGTGCGGCGGCGTGGTGGCCTTGCGGGCCTGTCCGTTGGCGGCATGCCGGGGCTCGGCGGGCGCGGCAGGCTCAGCAGGCGAAGCGGGCAAGGCGGGCGAAGCAAACGCCGCAGGCAGCGCGGGCGCACCCGCAGCCCCGCCCCCCGGCCCCGGCTGCACCGGCACCACCGGCGTGATCGCGTACGGGTTGGTCGGCGCGGTCGGCAGCAGCCCGGCGAACGGGCTGCTGCCGGTGGGCACCACCCGCGCCAGCAGCTTCGGCCCGGCCGCGTCGCCCTCCGGCGCGCCGGGCTTGGCCAGCGAGAGCGGCGCGGGCGCGTCCGAGCCGGACGCCGCGCCGCCGGGGCCGCCGAGCAGCGCGATCAGCCGCGCGTCCAGGCTCCCGTCGGAGACCGACCCGGCCACCCCGCCCGCCCCGACCGGCTCGGTGTCGAACCCGAGCGGCCCGGGGTGGGCGGCGATCGCCGCGCCGACCGTCGCCAGCGCGGGTACGGGGGGCAGCGGGACCTCCTCCTCGTCCTCGAAGCCGTTGTGCGGGCCGTCGAGGGTCCACTCGGGGGCGGGGTGCTGGGTGAAGTCGCCGGAGGCGCGGACGAGTTCACCGAGCTGGTCGTACTGTTCGCGACTCAGGCGCTGGAGTTCGACGCTCAGGTGCAGCCCGGGCAGCGTGGACTGCCCGGTGGCGGGCAGCGTCCAGCGGGCGACCGGGCCGGCCCCGCGCTCGGGGGCGCGGGTGAGCACGGCCAGGCAGGTGCGGGGGCGGCCGTCGAGCAGACGGCCGAGCTCGGCGGGGATGCTGCCGGACGGCGGCTGCGCGGACAGCACGATCTCCGGCACCCACGCCTCGTCGGCGCTGCCCCGGCTGCGGGCCTCGCGGGGGCTGCCCGCCTCGGCGGCGACCAGCGTGGCGCGGGCCTTGGCGGTGCGCGGGCCGAGGGCGGCGAGCGCGGCCTCCAGGGTGGCGTGGTGGTGGACCCGGTCGGTGGCGGGCCCGGCGGCGGGCAGGTCGGCGGCGATGCCGACCAGGTGCAGGTGGAGGCGGTCGGCGAGCGGGCTGTGGGCGAGCTCGACGGCGAGGGTGCGCAGCACGTCGTCGGCGTCCTCGGGGTGGCCGGAGAGGTGCACCAGGCGGACGGTCTCCAGGTCGGCGAGGACGGTGGACCCGTCGGGGCTGTTGCCGAGGGTGACCAGCGCCGGGTAGGGGGCGCTGTACTTGGCGGCCTGCCCGGCGGACAGCAGTTCGGCGGAGTCGTCCGGGCACCACCACACGTTGGCGGCGTGCGCGGCCCGGAACGGGGCGATCGGCACGGCGGGCGCGGCCAGGTGCAGTTCGACGGTGCCGGCGGTGGTGATCCGGGCGGCGACCAGGGCAGGCAGCCGCTTCTCGCCCCGGACGGTGTTGCGGCCGAGGGTGCGCAGCGCGCGGTTGAGCAGTTCCAGGCCGCTGTCGTTCTGACGGGCCTTCAACTCGGCCTCGAACTGCCCGGCGGGCGCGGACGGCAGCGCGATCCGGTGCCGGGGGCGGCGGGCCCGCTGCTGGTCGGTACGGCGGCGGGCGACCAGGCTGATCAGCGCGGCGGCCATCACCACGCCGACGGTGGAGACGGCCAGCGGCACCGTGTAGTCGTCGTGGCGGGCCTGCTGGTCACCGGCGGTCGCGCCGTCCTGCGGCGCGGGCGTCTCACCGGCGGGCGTCCCACCGGCGGGCGTCTGAGCGGCGGGCGTCTCGGCAGCCGGTGTCTGAGCAGCCGGCGTCTCGGCGGCAGGCGTCTGCGCGGCAGGCGTCTCGGCCGCGGGCGTCCCGGCCGCGGGCGTCTGAGCAGCGGCGGGCTGCTCCCCCACCTCCGGCCGCTCCGGCGCGTGGCTGCGCGGCACAGTCAGCTGCGGCGCCCCGGCCGCGGTCCCGGCCGGCGGCTGCGCGGCAGGCGTCTTGGCCGCGGGCGTCCCGGCCGCAGGCGCCTGCGCGCCGGGCATCGTCAGCACCATGCCGGGTGCGAGCACGTCCGGATCGGTGAGCGTCTCGCCGTCGGGCGCGGCGACGCCCTTGTTGGCCTCGAACAGCTCGGGCCAGCGGTCGCCGTCCCCCAACTCCCGCTGGGCGATGCCGGACAGCGAGTCCCCGGAGTGCACGGTGACGGTGGCGTGGGCGGGCGCGGCCAGCCCGGCCGGGGGGACGGCGGCGCTCTGGGTGCCGCCCGCCATCGCGTTCCCGGCGGCGGCCGCCGGGGCGCCGCCCGCGGCCGGGTCGGGCTTGGCGTCGGCGGGCATCAGCAGCTGCCAGCCGGGCTGGATCGGCCGGTCGGCGTCGAAGCGGGTGCCGGAGTCGTCCATCGGGCGTCCGGCGTTGAGCTTGGCGATCTCCGTCCAGCGTTCGCCGGCGCCGAGTTGGCGTTCGGCGATGCTCCACAGGCTGTCGGCGGGCCGGGAGTCGCGCACCGTGTACGAGGGCTGCTGCGGGTCGGCGGCGGGGGCGGCGGCGGGCGCTGCGGCGGGCAGCGCGGCGAGGGCCGGGGAGGACGTCAACTGGGCGACAGCGGTGGGGCGTTCGGCGAGTTCGGGGGTGGCGGCGAAGGCCGATCCGGCGACCGGCAGCAGCGCGATGACGGAGCCGACCAGGCCGGCGGCGATCCGCTGCGACCAGCCGAAGGCGGGGATCCGGCGGGCGACCCGGCCGCGCAGCTGGGCGGGGATCTCGATCAGGACGGAGATCAGGAAGCACAGCCAGCCGAGCCAGCCGACGGCGACCAGCAGCCACAGGAACAGGCTGCCGTCGTCGGGGCTGGTGAGGGCCTCCAGCAGGCCGCGGGCGAACGGGTTGCCCATGGCGGCGACGGTGGCGGTGCCCAGGCCGAGCAGGGCGGGCACGCCGACCAGCAGCAGGGCCAGCGCCAGCAGTGAGCCGAGCGCGGCGAGCAGCGATCCGCCCGCGCCGCGCCGCCGGCGGCCCGCCGGGTGGACGGGCGGGGTGCCGCCGGGGTGGGGTCGCCGCCCCTGGCGGCCCTTGCGGTGCTGGTCGTCGGCTCCGCGCGCGGCCATCAGCCGGTCGTCCCTTCCGTGATGCCGTGCACCAGGGTGGCCTTGCCGTGGCCCTGCACGGGGAGTGTGGTGATGCCGACCAGGCCGAGCAGCGCGGTCGGGTAGTCCGTTTCGACGGTGACGCCGAAGGTCTGCGGGTCGCCCTGCTGCGGGAAGCCGATGGCGCCCTTGACGCCGTGGCTGCGCAGGTAGGCGGTGGCGGTGCGTTCGGCGGCGGCCCGGTCCAGGCGGTAGCCCCGGCCGGCCCGCAGCGCGTCGATGTCGAGCTGCTGGCCGCCGGCCCGGGCGGCTTCCTGGGCGAGCGCGTCGGCCCGTTCGACGGCGCGCAGTCGGCCGCCGCAGTCGAGGACCAGGCCGACCACGGCCACCAGGCTGACGGCGGTGACGGCGACCATGACCGAAATGCTGCCCCGGTCACGGCAGTTCACGCGTTGTTCGTGCACGGTCCCTCCCCTCGGCGTACGGTCAGTTTCCTCGGTACCGGTCCACCACGGAGGTGAATGTACCGGTGAGCGTCTTGTGGCCGGGCAGTCCGTCCAGTTCCATCAGGTCGCCGAACGCGACGGTGCAGGAGACCTGGACGGTGACGGTGGTGAGCGGTTCGCCGTCGGTGTTCAGGATGCCGTACTGGGGCTCCCCCACGGGCTCGGTCGCGCACAGTACGCCGCGGTCGTCGAGGGCTTGTCGGACCGCGTCGGCGGCCGCCTGCCGGGCGCCCTCGGGAGTGCGGGCCAGCGAAGCGGCGCGCGCGCCGGAGCGGGCGGCGGAGTCCACCACCGCGCCGGTGCTCTGCACGCGCCCGGCGGCGACCGCCATCAGCGCGAAGGCGAGCACCACGGGCACGAGTATCGCGGCCTCGATGGCGAACGACCCGCGGTCGTCCCGGGCCCTCACGGCTGCCCCTGCGGGACGAACTTCTCCCGGGGCGCGCTGGCGGTCTTGGTGAGCGTCAGCCGGTCGAAGAACGGCAGCACGGAGGCCGGGTGGACGGTGACGGACAGCCGGTACAGGTCGGGGTCGTCGGTGCCGGGCTCGATGCGTTCCAGCCGGGCGAGGTTGCCGAGCCGGTCGGTGAAGTCCTTGGCCCGCCTCGGCCCGTCGTCCGCGTGCGCGCCGTTGACGCGCCCGGCGTCCACGCCCTCCCGGGCGGCGGTCAGCGCGGCCTGGTCGGCGTACCACCAGAGTCCGGCCTGCACCACCAGGAGGATGGCGAACAGCACGGCGGGGAAGACGATGGCGAGGCTGATCGCCATCGCTCCCGCGTCGGGCGTCCGTGCACGCAGGCGGCGGAGCGCCGCGGCGACGGGTCGGGGCGGGCGGCGGGTCACGGCGCCTGGCCCCCGTCCGGAACGCTCGGCGGGATCTTCTTCGTCACGTTGTTGCCGAGCTGGGTGATCGCGTAGACCACGGCGCCGGCGATGGCGACCAGGACGATGACGGCGAGCGCGAGTTCGATGCTGATCGCGCCCCGGTCGCCGGACTCGCGGGCGGCCCGCAGCTTGACCAGCCGGAACTGCAGGACGGGGCGCAGCAGGTGGACGGGGAACAGCAGCGGCAGCAGAACTGCCGTTGCCAGGGCGCGGATTCGGTTCATGGTGTGCTCTCCGGTGCAAGGGGGCGGGGTGTGCGGGCGGGGGTCATTGGACGGTCAGCATCTGGTAGAGCGCGGGGAAGACGATGAGGACCGTCATCAGCAGGGTGAGCGCGGAGCCGGGGGCGACCATCCGTTCGCTGTCGGTGTTGGCCTTGGCGAGTTCCTCGGAGAGCAGTTCGCCGCGCAGGCTCTTGGCGCGGGCCCGCAGGGTGTCGTACACGGCGGCGCCGTCGACGCCGGAGATCCGCATGATGTCGGCGACGTCCTGGAGCGGGGTGAGGCCCAACTCCAGGGCGAGGGTGTCGAGTCCGTCCCAGGGCGGCAGCCGGTCGGTGGCGGCGCGTTCCAGGGCGTCGCGGATCCGGCGGAAGACGGTGCCGCGGCCGACGGCGGCGGCGCGGCGCAGCGCTTCGGCGGGTCCGCAGTCGGCGGCGCGTTCGAGGGCGACGAGTTCCAGGTAGGCGGCGATGCCGTGCAGGTACTCGGTGCGGGCCTCCTTGGCCTCGCCGGCCACGATGCCGTCGGGGACGAACCAGAGCAGGGCGGCGAGCAGCGGTCCGACCAGCAGCGGGACGGCGAGCGGCAGTCCGTCGCCGAACAGGGCGGCGACGGCGGCGAACCAGCCGGGCAGGGCGAGTCCGAGGGCGGCGAACAGCACCTTGTGGGCCATGAACCGGGCGGGGCTGCGGCCGATCAGGGCGAGTTCCTGCTGCGGGATGCGCACGCCGGGCAGCTGCAGGGTGCGGGTGCCGACCCGGTCGTACCAGGGGTCGGCGCCTTCGTCGGCGGTGTCCCGGCGCGGTTCGGGGGTGCGGTGCAGCCGGTCCAGGGCCTGGCCCAGGTCCGGTGGGGCGGGGCGGAGTTCGGCGAGCAGCAGGGCGAGGCCGCCGGCTGCGGCGGCGCCGGCCAGGACGGCCCAGGGCGAGATCATCGGGCCCCCTTGACCAGCGGGTCGGTGTCGTCGCCGGTGGTCTCGGCGGCGGCGTTCTCCTCGCCGGTGCGCTGTCCGGGCATCCGGCCGGCCCGGGAGCGCCGGTCCTGTTCGAGGACGCGGGGCAGCGGGGTGTAGGAGGCCAGTGAGCGCATCCAGGCGATCACCAGCACGAACGCCACCGCGACGACGGCGAGGACGAGTTGGCCGACGCCGGTGGTGTAGGGCTCGGTGTAGCGGGAGTTGAGGGAGCCGAGGACGACGACCAGCAGGATGATGCCGACCATCCAGCGGATGGTGGTGCGGTGCTTGGCCCGGTCGGCTTCGATGGTGCGGCGCTGGCGGACCTCCTCGCGGACCGATTCGGCCATGTCGGCCAGCGCCCGGGCGAGGCCGGGGCCGCTGTCGCCGGCCCGCAGCAGCAGGGCGGCGAGCACCTTGTCGGCGGTGGCGTCGGCGAGTTGGTCGGCGAAGGCGCGCAGCGCGTCCTCGGGGCGCCAGCGGGCCTGCAGGCGGGCGGCGAGGTCGGTGATCTCGGTCTCCAGGGCGGCGGGGGCGGTGCGGCGGCTGGTGACGATGGCCTGGTTGAGGCCGACGCCGAGCAGCAGCACGTCGGCGAGGCGCTGGGTCCACTCGGCGAGGGCTTCCAGGCGTTCGATCCGGCGGGTGTCGGAGCGGGTGGCGTCGAACAGCCAGGGCAGTCCGAAGACGGCGGCGGGCACCAGCAGGGCGACCAGCGGGATGCCGGTGAACAGCCAGCCGGCCGGGCCGCCGAGCAGGGCGAGCGCGAGTTGGACGCGGCGCAGCCGGGCGACGCCGGGCGAGGCGGTGCCGGGCGCGCCGTACCAGAGGGTGTGCAGCCGCCCTTCGAGCGGGTTGGCGCGTTCCTCGGGGTCGTGGCGCCGGCCGACCAGGCCGGTGACCAGGGCCACCAGGCCGCCGGCGACGAGCAGTCCGCACAGCACGTACAGGATCATCAGCGCATCCCCCCGATCCGCAGGTTCAGCGGCGCGCCCCAGGTCCCGTAGGGGGAGGCGAGCAGCCCGGCGTCGAAGCCGGCCCGGCGCAGGTCGTCCAGGCAGTGCGGCGGGGTGACGGGGACGGCCCGCACCTCGCCGAGTTCCGGGCGCGGCCCGAAGACGGTGTTCATGGCGGGCCGTCCGGATTCGCCGAGTCCGGCGACTTCCAGGACGTGCGAGACGAAGCGGTGGCGGCGGCCGCCGACGGCGGTCTCGTCGACCATGGTGACGTGCACGATGAAGTCGATGGCGTTGGCGGTGAGCCGGTAGGCCAGGCTGTCGGTCATGTGGGAGCCGTACTCCAGGCAGAGTTCGGCGATCCGGTCGACGACCATGTGCGGGCCGCGGGCGTGCAGGGTGCACATGGAGCCGCCCTCGCCGTTGGTCATCACCCGCAGCATCGGCACCACCTCGCCGGAGCGGACCTCGCCGACGATGATCCGCGACAGCGTCATGCGCAGTGCGGCGGGGATGAGTTCGCCGATGGTCAGTTCGCCGGCGAGGCGGCCGTCGACGCGTTCGCCGTTGCCCTCGCGGGCTTCCATGGGCACGACCTGGCGGAGGTGGCCGAGGGTGTGCAGCCACAGTTCGAACTCGGACTCCAGGGTGCCGATCCGCTCGTCGGGCGGGATCTCGGCGGCCATCGCGCGCAGCAGGCTGGTCTTGCCGACGCCCTGGGTGCCGGTGATCATGACGTTCTTGCGGGCCCGGATGGCGGCGGCCAGGAACGCGGCCAGGGTGGTGTCCACGGTGCCGAGTTGGACCAGGTCGCGGAGGTTGGCGCTGGCCACCCGGTGGCGGCGGATCGCCACGTAGGGGCGCGGGGTGACCTCGGTCATCGCCTGCAGGCGCATGCCGCCCTCCAGGCGCAGCGCCAGCATCGGGCTGGCGGTGGACAGGCTGCGTTCGCCGCCGCCGTGCTGGCGGGCGAGGTCCTGGAGGAGTTCGATCAGTTCCTCGTCGGTGTCGGCGACCGGGGGGACCTGCCGCAGCGGCTGGTGCACCCGGGAGACCCACACGTCGTCGCAGCCGTTGATCAGGATGTTCTCGATCTCCGGGTCGTCCAGGTAGGGCTGGAGCCGGCCGGCCCGGAACAGCAGGTCGTAGACGGCTTCGGAGAGGGCCCGGTCCTGTTCGCGGGTGGGCGGGATGCCGTGGGTCTGCGCGTAGGCGTCGGACCAGCGGGCGACGGACTCCTCGATCAGGGCCCGGCCGCGCTGGCGGCGGGTGGCCCGGTCGGCCTCGGTGCCGGAGGCCTCGTTGAGCCGGGACAGCTGCTGGTGCAGTTCGGCGGCGACCTGCCGCTTCAACTCCCGTGCCACCTGCGGGTCGACGGCCGGGACCGCCCCGGCGGCGGCGAGCGCGGGCACGGCGGCCACCGGCGCCACCGGTCCGGGCAGCGGCGCCACCGGCCCGGGCACCACCGGCCTGGCCCACGGCAGTCCGGCGGCGTCGGGTGAACCTCCGTACACCACCTGCCCGTTGACGGGCTGCTGGCCGGCCTGGTGCGGCGGCGGCCCCTGGTACGGGTTAGCGCGCACGGTGCGCCTCCCCCCTGCCGTCCTCGGGCTCCTCGTCCTGCCCGGGGAACGGCCCGGGGACCGGCGCGGCGAACGGCCCGGGGAACGGCGCGGGCGCGGGCGGCTGCGGCGCCACCGGCGGCGCGATGTACGGCGCGGTGTACGAGATCGGCGGCGGACTCTCCGTCCGGATCGGCCACTCGCCGGTGAACTGCCCGGTGGGCTGCGGCCGTTGCGGCTGCGGGTGCTGCGGCGGGACGGGCTGCTGCGGCTGCGGCCAGCCCTGCGGCGGGTACGGCTGCTGGGCGTGCGTCTGCTGGGGGTAGGGCTGCTGGGGCCGCCCGCCCACCGGCCCGGCGGCGAACGGCGGCTGGCCGAACGCCGGCTGGCCGAACGCCGGCTGGCCGAGCGGCGGTTGGCCGGTCGGCGGGGTCACCGTCGGCGGCTGCGCGAACGGTGCGGCGGGCGGCGCGACCTGCGGGTGCGTCACCTGGGGCGGCGTCATCTGTTGCTGCGTCATCTGCTGCGAGGGTACGGCCTGCTGGGGTGTCGGCGGCTGCGGGGCCGCCGCCGGGTAGGCCTGCGGCTGCGGTGGCTGGGGCGGGAGTTGCTGCTGCGGCGGCCGCGCCGGGACGGGCTGGGCGGGCCGGCCGGGCTGCGGGCCGAGGCGGCGGCGCCGCCCGTCCGCGAGGTGCTGGATCCGGTCGGCGGTGGTCCGCGCGGTGCGCATCAGCTCGGAGCGGATGAACCGCCGGTCGGTGGTGTCGCCGCCGTCGGACAGCACCCGGGCGGTGCGCGGGGCGTGCGCGAGGGCGCCCAGGACCGGCAGGTGGAACTGCCGGGAGACCTCCTGCTCGGGGTAGGGCCCTTCGGCGACCAGCAGCAGCCCGAGGCTGTCGGAGCCGGTGCCGTTGGTGTCGAGGTCCTCGCGCAGCGCGGCCAGCCGGGGCCGGGCCGCGGACAGCCCGCGCAGCGTGGTGCGGACGGTCGCGGCGACCACGTCGGCGCGCCGGGCGAGCACCGCCATCGGGCCGTTGGCACCGGAGCGGCCGAGGTCGAGGATGACGTCGTAGCCTTCGGGTTCGAGCGCCCGCAGCGCCTCCACCAGGGGCTCCCAGGTGTAGGCGAGGCCGGGTGCCTGGGTGGGGTCGGTGAGGCCGGGCAGCAGCAGGCGCTCGCCGGTGCCCTGCGGGGAGACGTCCAGGAGTTGTTCCCACAGGGTCTGGGCGAGCAGTCCGCGCCGGTCGGCGACGGCCAGGTTGCGCAGCCCGTAGACGGCCTCGACGCGGCCTTCCAGCGCGCCGGCCAGGATCGCGCCGCCGTCGGGGTCGCACTCGGCGAGCAGCACCCGCCGGCCCGGGCGCAGCGGCCAGGACAGCAGCAGGGCGAGGGCGCTGCTGGTGGCCCCGGGCGCCCCCGGCCCGCCGAGTACGGCCACCACGGTCATCAGGAGCCCCCGGCGTTTCGGGGTGCGAGGATCACCTGGAACTTGCCGCCGGCCACCCACGCGGCGAGCCTGGGGCCGTCGTTGGGGCCGACGGCGACGTCGATGACGGTGCTGCCGTCGGTGTCGGCGCGGCCGACTCCGGCGACGGTGGCGGCCATCGTCTCGGGGGTGCGGGTGGTGGTGGCGCCGTCGGCCTTGGCGCTGTCGGGGGTGTAGACGATCAGCACCTGGAGCCCGGGCTGGAGCCGGGTGGCGGGCAGCTGGGAGCGCTTGGCGGCGACGCCGACGATCTGCTGGCCGGGCTGGGTGGCCGGGTCGCTGGTGAGGTCGGACTTGACCAGCAGCGCGCCGCGCTTGAGGTCGGTGGTGGCGCGCAGCCCGACGGTGTGTTCCAGGTCGCGGGCGTCCAGCGGGCGCAGCGCGGGGTCGCCGGCGATGTGCGCGACGACCAGGTCGTCGGCGCCGATCACCTGGCCCATCGGGACGTCGCGGGCCAGCGCCAGGACGGCGATCCGCTGCCCGCTGCTGTTGTACAGCACCGCCCCGCCCAGCCCGCCGGCGGCGATCAGCGCGGCGGCCATCGCCAGCACGGCGGGCCTGCGCCGGCGCACCCCGAGACGGCGCGGCGGGGTCGGCATGCTTCGGTTCTCCACCGCTTCGCGGCCTCTCACTCGTGATGGAACGTCAGTGCCCGGAGACGGCCGGGCCGGTCAGTTGAGTACCTGGACCTCGTTGACCGGGATCCGCAGCACCGGGTCCTTGAGGTCGGTGCGCCAGGTGAAGTCCGCCATGTCGATGTCGACATTGGTCGAGGTGTGGGCGGTGACCCGCCACAGCAGGCTGACCCGCACCGTGTAGGCGTGGCCGTCCATCTGCGCGGAGCTGGCGGTGAAGGTGTGGCTGCAACTGGGCGTCCCACCGGCGGTGTAGGGCGTCCCGGCGTCCGCGCAGACCACGTCCCGGATCCGTCCGGAGCCGGCGGGGCCGTCGTCGACGTGCCAGACGACCTGCTTGAGGGTGACGGTGGTGATCACGTCGTAGGCGGGGGCGTGGACGGTGCCGGTGAGCGGGCCGGTGAAGTCCTTCGCGGGGTCGAACCAGAGCCACACCGGGGAGCCGACCACGGCGTCGGTGCTCGGGGCGACGTGCAGTTGGCGCAGCCCGATCTCGATCTTCCCGAGTGCCTCGAAGGCGTACTGGCGGGGCGACTTGGGTCGCGGCCCGCCGGGGGGCTTGGCGAGGAACACCGTGCCCAGCCCCTCGTTGCCGAGGCAGTACCGGTCGTAGATCGCGCCGTCCTTGCTGGTCTTCCCCTCCCAGACCTCCTCCGACTCCAGCGGCTGCGGGTCGGCCGTCCGGTAGTAGCAGCCGTCGGAGAACCAGTCGAAGCCGGGGATCGTGCAGTCCACGACCTGACCGTTCCAGCGGCACTCCTCGGACCCGGAGTCGCCGCCGCCGCCCGTCCCGCCGCCGGGGATCTCGGCGCTGCCGGTCTCCTGGTGGCCGGTGCACACGGTGGTGTCGCCGCAGGGCCCCACGACGTCGGCGCTCGCGGACGGGACGGCGGCGACCGTCAGTCCGATTCCGGTCAGTACACAGAGGGCGGCGCGCCAGGCGGAGTTCAGCATGTCTTGGTCACCTCACGGGTGATGTCGGCGATCAGCCAGCGGTTTCCGTATTTCTTCAGCACGGCCGTCGCGGGATAGCGCGACAGCCGCTGTGCCGGGTCCTTGGTCTGGCGGGTGGCGGGGTCGATCTGGTGCCAGTCGGTGACGTCGAGGCAGTCGTCGATCGTCGCGACGGGCGGATTCGCCTTCAGGTCAAGGTTTTTGACGACGGGTGCGGTCTTGGGTCGGCCGGTCATCACGAGTTTGGCATCGTGCAGCCGGTTGAGCGAAAGCTGGGCGTCGCTGAGTGCGTTTCCGGTCGCGTACTGGCTGAGCGAGGTTCCGTCCGAATTCGATCGCTCGAACACCTGGCTGCGGACGTCCCACCAGGACTGATAGGCCGTCACCGCGTTGTGCGCCTCGATTCCCTCGACGCCCTGATCGGGCACCGGGCCGCGGCCGGAGTCGGCCTGAACGGTGGGGGAACCGGCAGCGCGGGGCAGTCCGGACGCGGGGGTGCCGAGGCGGTCCGCGGAGCCCTTTTCGGCGGCGCCGCACGCCGTGACGGCCGCCAGCAGGAAAGGCAGAAGCAGCCCGCCGATCCCAACCGCCTTAGGGCGCACCAGAATTACGCGCTGCCGCATAGCCCCACCTTGTCGCGGCCGAACCTGTGGCGGTCCGGGCCGCGGATCTCGTCTGCCGTCCCCTGTGGTGATTCCGGGCGGCTCGGAGGTCGATTCTTCGCCACCTTGCCCCGGAACGGCAACACCCGGGGCGTCCTGACCTTACGCGGAAGGCGGATCCGTTGGGGCACTTTCTCGCCACAGAACCGCCAAAAGTTCATCGGAGAGCGGCAGTCCGGCGAGCGCTCCCCGCACGGCGGCCCGGTTGCGCATCAGGAGTCTTCCGCCGTCACGCGGCACCAGCAGTCTGGCCTCGCCGGCGGCGGCCGGTTCGCCCCAGCCGAGTTGGCCCTCGACAGCGGGCTGGAGGTCGAGCGGGCCGACGGCGGCGGGCGCGCCGGGCACGCCGTGCTCCAGCACCCGGCCGAGTGCCCAGCTGAACGAGCCCTCCGCGCCGGGCAGTACGCCGTCGCGCCCCCTGCGCCCGGCGCTCCAGCGTCCGATCCGCCCCCACAGCGGCACCCGGGAGTGGCCGAGCAGTTCGCCCGCGCCGTCCTCGCGCAGCAGCGCGCCCCAGGTGTCGCGGTCGGCGACCGCGTCGACGATCAGCAGGGTCTCCTCCTGTTCGCCGTGCACCATGGCGCTGGTGATCCAGTCCCAGGCGAGGCCGCGCCGGTAGGCGTTGTCGGGCGTGGAGCCGGCGGTGACCAGCGCGACCCGCCGCCCGCGCGGGTCGGCGACCAGCTGGCCGAGCAGGCAGACCACCAGCCAGCGGGCGGGTCGGGCGGCGGCCTGGCGCAGCGCGGTGAGCAGGGCGTTGGCGTCGCCGCCGGCGGGCGGCACGGTGACGTTGCTGCCCCGGGTGCCGGCGTCGAAGGTGCGCCCGGGCAGGGCCGCGGCGAGGGTGCGGGCGCCGTCGGCGACCCGTGCGGAGCCGCCGTGGCCGCGTTCGGGGCCGCCGTCCGCGCCGATCACCACCAGCTCGATGCCACCGCTCACCTGTACCGCCCCCTCGCCCGACGTGCCGGGCCGCTCGCGCCGCGACCGGAGCCAAGGTATCGCCGAGCGGCCCCGGCGCGGGCCGAATTGGGCCCGATGAGCCCCAGCTCAGGGACCATGGGCCCTGTTCGGCGGCGGGTCGGACGGGGCACCATCGACCTCATGGACCGTGACGACCGGGTGGAGACCCTCAGCGAGGCCGAGTGCCTGCGCCTGCTCGGCGCCATGCCGTTGGGACGTGTGGTGTACACCGAGCACGCGCTGCCGGCGGTGCTGCCGGTGGCTTTCCGGCTGGCCGAGGACGGCCGGCTGATCCTGGCCCTGCGCACCGGCACCCGGGTGGCACGGGCGCTGGACGGGACGGTGGCGGCGTTCCAGGTGGACGATTTCGACCCGGCGGGCCGCTGCGGCTGGAGCGTGCTGGTGCACGGGCGGGCCGAGGTGGTGCGCGACGCGGCCGAGCGCGCCGCGCTGGAGTCGGACGGGCTGCGCCCGTGGATCCCCGAGCCGGGCCCGGAGTACGTGGCGATCACCCCGGAGCTGGTCTCCGGCCGCCGGCTGGTCCCCGACGGCGCGCTGTGACGCCCGGCGCCCGGCCGTTGCGGCCGGGCGCCCACTGACAGGTGACCGGCGAGTAGGCATACTCTGCGGGGCGGCCCGCCGGGCCGGCCCCTGCCCCGTCGCACCTGTGGAGCGCCCCGTGACGACCTTCGCCTCGCTCGCCGACCTGACCGCCGCCGTCGGCGCCGAACTCGGCACCAGCCAGTGGCACACCGTCGACCAGGAGCGGGTGAACCTGTTCGCCGAGGCCACCGGCGACCACCAGTGGATCCACGTCGACCCGGAGCGCGCCAAGGACTCGCCGTTCGGCGGGACGATCGCGCACGGCTACCTGACGCTGTCGCTGCTGCCGGTGCTGGCGAAGGAGTGCTACGCGGTGGAGAACATCGCGATGGCCCTCAACTACGGCTCGGACAAGGTCCGTTTCCCGGCCCCGCTGCCGGTGGGCACGGCGGTCCGGGCGACGGCGGTGCTGGTGTCGGCGGACGAGGTGCCGGGCGGGGTGCAGGCGGTGGTCCGCTTCACCATCTCCAGCGCGGAGAGCGCCAAGCCGCACTGCGTCGCGGAGACCATCACCCGCTTCTACCCGGCCGCCTGAGCCCGCCGCCCCCCGCTTCCACCCGCCTGACCTGCGTCTTCCGCACGGACCGTCCCTCCCCGGGGCGGTCCGTTCGCGTTGCTCCCCGGCGGCGCGCCGCCCGTTGCTCCGAACGGCGCGTCGCGAGCCCGTTCGACTGGTTCCGGGCGTTTCGGACGGTAATGTCCTGGTTCGAGATGCGTCGTCCGCCCGGGGCCCCCCGGTTGTCCGGGCGGCGCCTTCCGGCCTGCCGTCGACCCGGGCGGGGCGCTGCCCGCGTCCCGCGGTCCCGGCACGCCGCCGTTCGGGTGCTCTACCGTGGAGGTTCCTTGTCCCGCCCCGTCTCCTGGCTGTTGCGCGCCGGTGAGCTGGCCGCCGAGGCCGGCCTCGCACTGCGCGACGCGAAGCGCACCTACCGGACGCTGCCCCGGGAAACCTGGCACCGGGTGCGCACCGAGGCCTTCGGCGCCGATCCGCGCGGCGGGCGCTGGCACCGGGTGCGCAGCTCGCCGCACTTCGTCGACGGCTCGTTCCGCAACCCGGTGCCCACCCGTCCGCTGGCGTACGGCCACACGCCGCTGGCGCTGATGCGCACCAGGCTGGGCACCGACGGCGGCCGCCGCAGCCCGGCCGCGGCGGTGCCGGTGCACCGGCTGCTGCCGGTCGAGCTGGCCGACCGCCCCGCGTCCGGCCTGCGGCTGACCTGGCTGGGCCACGCCACCGTGCTCGCCGAGATCGACGGCGTGCGGGTGCTGTTCGACCCGGTGTGGAGCGAGCGCGTCTCGCCGTTCGGCTGGATCGGCCCGAAGCGGCTGCACCCGGTGCCGCTGCCGCTGGCCGAACTCGGGCCGGTGGACGTGGTGGTGATCTCCCACGACCACTACGACCACCTCGACATGGACACCGTCCGCACGCTGGCGGCGGGCGACGCGGTGTTCGCGGTGCCGCTGGGCATCGGCGCGCACCTGGAGCACTGGGGCGTGGAGCCGTTCCGGATCGTCGACCTGGACTGGTGGCAGTCGGTCGAGCTGGACGGCCTACGGCTCACCGCCACCCCGGCCCGCCACTACTGCTCGCGCGGCCCGCGGCCCAGCGGCAAGTTCCTCTGGTCGTCCTGGGTGGTGGAGGGCAAGCACCACCGGCTGTTCCACAGCGGCGACACCGGCTGGTTCCCGGGCTTCGCGGACATCGGCCGCCGCTTCGGGCCGTTCGACGTCACCATGATGCAGGTCGGCGCGTACTCCGAGCACTGGCCGGAGGTGCACCTGACGCCCGAGGAGGCGGTGCAGGCGCACCGCGACCTGCGCGGCGAGGTGATGCTCCCGATGCACTGGGGCACCTTCGACCTCGCCCCGCACCCGTGGGAGGAGCCCGCCGAACGCACCGTGGCGGCCGCGCAGGCCGCCGGTGTCACGCTGGCCGTCCCCCGCCCCGGCAAGCCCTTCGAACCGGCCGACCCGCCCCCCGTCAAACTCTGGTGGCGCGCCGTCGCGGCCGCCCCCTCCGGCACCGACCTCCTCACCGCCGACGCCGTCACCGCCGCCCCCGGCCCGGCAGTCGCCGAAGGACCCGAGGCCGCCGCCGCCTCCGAGCAGGCACAGGGCCGCCCGGGGGAAATCCCACTGTCCTAGACATCTCCCCGAAACGCACCGACCGGCCGGGCCCGCGCCCGGCCGGTCGATGCGTTTCCGTCGGCTACCCCTGCCGGCGGTGTCGGCGGCGCGCCGTCGCGGCGAGCGTCCCGCCGGCGAGCAGGGCCGCGAGGGCCGTCGCGGCGAGCGCCGCCGCCGGTCCGGAGCCGGTGGCCGGCAGCGGCGGAGCGGTCGGCCCGGCGGCGGCGCCGATGCGCAGCGCGGCCCGGCCGCTGTTGTTCGACAGGTCCGGATCGGCGGTGTCCGCAGAGACGGTGGCGAGGTTCTCCACCGTCGTCCCGGCCCGGGCGGCCGCCGGGTCGAGCCGCACGGTGATCCGGAAGACCGCCTGCTCCCCCGGCTCCAGCCGGGCGACCGGGCCGCAGTCGACGACCCGGCCGCTCGGCGCGCAGCCGTCCGAGGCGGAGACGAACCGCAGGCCGTCCGGGAGCGGGTCGGCGACCCGGACGTTCACCGCTGCGGACGGGCCGCGGTCGGTGACGGTGAGGGTGTAACTGACGGTGTCGCCCGGATCGATCCGGTCCTTCCCGTCCGGCAGGTCGACGTGCTTGGCCAGGGCCAGGTCCGCCGACGGGGCGCCGGTGCGCAGCGTGAACCCGGCGTCGTCGTCGGCCGGGACGTCGTCTCCCGGCTCGTCCACGTGGCTGTGACCGGTCAGCACGAGGTCCGCGCCCGCGTCGGGCGAGACCAGCACGGTGAACCCGTACGTCACGTCGGCGCTGTCGGGGACCAGGCCCGGCGGGATCGCGCACACCGCCTCGGTGGGGCTGCTCGCGGTGCAGCCCGGGGGCAGCGGGCCGGCGAACGTCAGCCCGGCGGGCAGCGTGACGGTCTGGACGCCCTGCCCGCCGGTCGCCGACGGGCCGTTGTTGTGCAGGCGGGTCTCCAGCCGGACGCTCTCGCCGGGGGTGGCCCGGTCGGTGGCGAGCCGGGCCTGCACCGCCACGTCCCGCTTCGGCTTCGCCGGGTGGCCGCCGGACGGCAGCGGCGCGCTGTCGGTGTTGTCGGCGGTGTTCGGGTCGACGGTGGCGGCGGTGACGGTGGCGGTGTTCACCGCGTCCGAGCCGTCGCCCCGGTAGGCGGGGTCCAGCCGCAGGGCGAGGGTGTAGACGATCTGCTCGCCGGGCCTCATCCGGTCCGCGACGGGGCAGGTCAGCTCGCGGGTCGCGGCGTCGTACCGGCAGCCGGCGGGCTGCGAGGACAGGTAGGTCAGCGGCGCGGGCACCCGGTCGGTGAGCACCACGTGCTCGGCGTCGCCGGGGCCGTTGTCGGTGACGGTGATCGTGTACGGGACGCTCTCGCCGGGGGCGACCTGCGGCCCGGTGGCGGTCTTCTCGACGGCGAGGTCGGCGACCGCGCGGGGGGTCCTGCCGCCGGGCAGGCCCGCTTCGGCGGTGTTGTTCGCCGGGTTCGGGTCGTCGGTGTCGGAGGAGACGGCGGCGCGGTTGCGGACGTCCGAGCCGTCGCCGGAGTAGTCGGCGTCCAGCCGCACGGTGACGGTCCAGGTGTGGGACGCGCCGACGTCGAGGCCGGCGAGTGCGGGGCAGTTGACGCTCTGCCCGTCGGCGGTGCAGCCGTCCGGGGAGGACACGAACGCCAGCGGCGCGGGCAGCGTGTCGGTCACCTGGACCCGGCCGGCCCGGGAGGGCCCGTTGTTGGTGACGGTCAGGACGTAGTCGAAGGTCGCTCCGGGCGGCACGGGCGCGTCGCCCACCGGCTTCTTCGTGATCGCCAGGTCGGCCGCCGGGACGATCGGGCCGGGCGGGACGACCGGCGGGGTGCTGTTGTTGCCGCTGTCGCTGTCCCCGGTGTCCGAGCTGACGACGGCGACGTTGCCCAGGTCGGACCCATCGCCCAGGTAGGCGGGGTCCAGTCGGGCGAGGAACGTCCAGCTCTTGCTGGCGCCCACGGCGAGGACGGCTTCGGGCCCGCAGCTGACCGTCCGGCCGTCGGCGGTGCAGCCGTCGGCGGAGGAGACGAACGTCAGGCTCGCGGGCAGCTCGTCGGTGGCGATCACGTTCCGTGCCACGGCCGGCCCGTTGTTCTTCGCGGTCAGGGTGTACTGGAGCAGGTCGCCGGGGTGGACCACCCGGGAGGTCGGCTCCGCGGCGCGGACGTCGACCGTGCCGCGAAGCTCGGACCAGGTCTGCTCACCGGATGCGGAGGCCGCCGGACGACGGGGGCTCCCGGTCGCGGCCCCGCTCGCACCCGTGGTGCCGGCGCACGACAGCACGGCTGCCGCGACGGCGATCCGGGCAGCGAACCGCCATGCGCCTGCGGTCATTTCACCGGCTCCTCGCCGAGGAACCGCGCGATCGCGGACAGCCGGCCGTCGAGCGCCGCGCCGGGCCGGGCCTTGGGTGCGACGGGCTGGGTGCCGCCGCTGACGTCCTTGGAGATCTCCAGGTCGGCGTTGCCGGGGTTGACCGTCCCGCCGGGCAGCCCGGCCGCCGGGGTCGGTCCGGTGTTGTTGGCGAGGTTCGGGTCGTCGGTGTCGGAGGAGACGGTGGCCTGGTTGCCGATGTCGGAGCCGTCGCCGGTGTACGCCGCATCGAGCTTGACGGTGAACGTCCATGCCTTGCTCGCGCCGGGGGCGAGCGTCGCCTCCGGTCCGCAGCTGACGTCCTGTCCGGTGGCGGTGCACCCGTCGGTGGAGGAGACGAAGGACAGCTGGCTGGGCAGGGTGTCGGTGGCCTTGACGTTGACGGCCTGCGAGGGGCCGGCGTTGCTCGCGGTCACGGTGTACTGAAACGTTTCGCCGGGGCCGACGGCGTTGCCGACGGGCACCTTGTTGACGGACAGGTCGGCTTCCGGGGTGAACGGGCCGGGCGGCGCCACGGGCGGGTTGGAGTTGTTCGACGGGTTGCCGTCGGTGTTGTCCGACTTCGCCGCGGCGACGTTGCCGAGGTCGGAGCCGTCGCCGGTGTAGGCGGGGTCGAGCTTGACGACGATCTTCCAGGTCTTGGTCTGTCCGACGCCGAGCGTCGGCTCGGGCCCGCAGCTGACGTCCTGTCCGCTGGCGGTGCAGCCGTCGGGCGAGGACACGAAGCTCACGTGGGCGGGCAGCGTGTCGGTGGCGGTCACGTTGTGCGCCACCGCCGGGCCGTTGTTCTTCACGGTGAGCGTGTAGGTGAAGGTGTCGCCCGGGGTCACCGCCCGGGCTGCGGGGAGCGTGGCGGGGACGACTTCCAGAGCCAGGGCCGTGCAGGCGAGCAGTGCGCCCGCCCGGGCCCTTCGAACGAATCCTGCCATGGCTTTCGACGCCTTTCGGGGGAGGACGGCACGGCGGCGCACCGTTGCGCCGCCGGTGGGATCGGGGTGGTCGTCAGGGCCCGGCGGCCTTGCTCAGCTCCAGGTCGGCCACGGCCGGCCCGGGAGCGCCGCCGGGCAGGCCGACGCCGGGTTCGGGACCGGTGTTGTTCGCGGGGTTCGGGTCGCCGGTGTCGGAGGAGACGGTCGCCCGGTTGGCGATGTCGGAGCCGTCGCCGGTGTACGCCGCATCGAGGCGGACGGTGAAGGTCCACGCCTTGCTCGCACCGGCGGCGAGGCCGGCCACCGGCCCGCAGCCGACGGTCTGTCCGGTGGCGGTGCACCCGTCGGCGGAGGAGACGAACGACAGCTGGGCGGGCAGGGTGTCGGTGGCCTTGACGTCGACGGCCTGCGAGGGGCCGGCGTTGCTCGCGGTCACGGTGTACTGAAACGTTTCGCCCGGGCCGACGGGAGTACTGCCCACGGTGGCCTTCGCCACCGACAGGTCCGCCGTCGCCGCGCCGACCACGACGCTCGCCCGGCAGGTGCTCCCGGCCGCGGCGCACAGGTCCGGTGTCGAGGTGACGGTGTTGACCAGGTCGGTGCCGGCCGCGACCGGGTCGCCCACCCGCACCGTGTAGCTGAGCGTGACCGTCCCCGGCGTGCCCCCGACGGCCGCCGGGATGCTGCCCGACCAGGTGAGGTCCCGGCTTGCGGCGTCGTACTGCGGGGCCGCGACCGTGGCGGGCGGGGAGGCGACGGCGGCCAGTGCGGTCGGCGCGCCGGTGTGCGCGACGACCTGGGAGAGGTCGTCCAGCAGGCTGAACGCGGCGATCGGCGCGGCGCCGGGGTTGCTCACCACGATCCGGTAGTGGACCGACTCGCCCGGCGCGGCGGACGTCCGGTCGGCGCTCTTGACCAGCGTCGCCCCGCCGGTGAGCGAGACGCAGGCGCCGAACGGGGAGGCCAGCACCAGGTTGCTCGGCGCCAGGCCGCTCATCCGGTCCGCGCCGTCGGTGACGGCGGCCGAGGGGCACGGCGTCGCGGTGACCGTCGTCGGCGAGGACGTCACGTTCACCGACACGGTGCAGGTCGCCGGACCCGGGCCGATCGAGCCGCCGCTGAAGGAGACCGTGCTGCCGGAGGCGGTGACGGTGCCGCCGCAGGTCGTCTCCGGCGCGGGAACCGGGGCCACCACCAGCCCGGCGGGCAGCGTGTCGGTGAACGCCAGGCCGTTCTGGCCGGTCGCGCCGGCGGCGGTGGAGACCGTGAAGGTCAGCCTGGTGGTGCCGCCCACGGGCATGCTGGTCGGGCTGAACGACTTGGCCAGCTGCGCCTGGGTGGTGCTGGCGAAGAACACCGACCCGACCTGGAAGGAGTTGGCCACGTCGCCCGGCGGCCAGGTCCGGGCGGAGCAGTCCACCGAGCCGTCCCGGCTCCTGGCCTCGGGCCAGGCCAGCAACTTGTAGTAGCCGGGGCCGTCCGGGCCGAAGTCCTCGGCGGGCAGCACGACCTGCTTGCCGACGTCGTTGTGGTGGGAGACCACCGAGACCTTCACCGGGCTGGGCGTCAGCCGGGTCGGGCTGCCGTCCTCGTGGACGAACTGCCACCAGACGGTGTCGGTGACGCCGCAGTCGTTCTGGCCGCTGGTGCTGCCGGTCAGCGGGTTGTCGGCGTCCAGGATGAACTTGTCGCCGGGGACCTTCCCGTCCGCGGTGACCACGCCCCAGCCGTCCTGGCTGTTCCCGTCCGCACTGTTCCACACGTTGTCCCAGGGCAGGCGCATCAGCGGCCGGCC
This sequence comes from Kitasatospora sp. NPDC004531, assembly GCF_053602195.1. Classification (NCBI taxonomy): domain Bacteria; kingdom Bacillati; phylum Actinomycetota; class Actinomycetes; order Kitasatosporales; family Streptomycetaceae; genus Kitasatospora; species Kitasatospora sp. NPDC004531. The sequence goes on from NZ_JBSGDD010000016.1 coordinate 64,936, forward strand.
GTTGCCCGGGCACGCGTTGAAGCTGCGCTGGTCCAGCGGCATCGGGACGGTGACCACGGTCGAGCCCACCGTGACCTCGGCCTTGAGGTTCACCGGGGTGTTCGGGCAGGTCGAGTTGTCGAACGCACCGTCGCCGCGCAGCGTGATGTAGAGCCAGTCCTCGCCGCCGCCCATCGGTTCGCGCCGGACGATCTGGTACTCCTGGTCGATGCCCGGGCCGGTCTTCAGCACGGCGGTGAGGTCCATGCTCCCGTCGCCGTTCCAGTCGTAGCGGACCAGCGAGGGGGAGGTGCCGGACGGCACCGCGATCACGAAGTCGGCCCGCACCTCGCTGTCCAGGCTGTTCGGGCGCGGCAGGCCCAGCACCTTCACCAGCCGGGGTGTCACCACCCGTACCGACGGGGCCTCCTGACCCGCCGTCGCCCCGGCCGGCAACACGCCGAGCAGCACGGCCGCCCCGACCACGGCCCCGACCACGGATCTGATCCGTCCGACTGCCCCGAACACCGGCATCGACCTCCGCTCCTGCCCACACTGCGCGAAATCCCCCACCGGCCCGTCCCGGGACGAGGCATCCGTGCCGCGACGGGCAGGTGGGCGAAACGCCGGAACGGGCCGCATCCCCCGGACGCACGCGCGTGCGCGGCCGGACGGAGCAGGCCCGCTATGGGCAGAAGAGCGGATCGGGCGGGGCGGGTGTCAGTGCCGCAGGGCGTCCTCGACCAGGGCGACTGCGGCGCGCGGGTCGTCCACCTCGACGATCACCCGGGCGTAGCGCTCGTCGGCGAGCTCGATCACCACGGCCTTCGCCGGGTTCTTCACGTCCCAGAACACCAGCTCGCCGTGCCGCCGGAACCGCCCGGCCGTGATCAGCCCCGGCCACTGGGTGCCGCCGACCTTGATGCCCTTGGGCTCCGCGGCGACGCCCGGATCGGCGGTCGCGCCGCGGACGTTGGCGAGCGGTATCTCGATCCGGCTCTTGATCGCCCAGAGCTTGTCCAGGCCCTCGATCTCCACGACCAGCGTTTCGTTGTCGACGGACAGTCGAGCCATGTCGGTGAACCCTCCCTCTCGTGTATGTGTGTGACGGCCGGTCAGCCGGCCAGCCGGGCGGCCAGCGCCCGGACCTGCGGGGCGGACGCCCCCGGACCGAGGGCCCGGTCGCGCAGCCGCAGCCCGAGCACGCCCGCCGCCAGCGCGCCGATCAGCGCGCTGTCCTCGGGCTCGCGCAGCACCGCCGCCAGGGCCCGCTCCAGCGCCCGCAGCGCGTGCGCGACCACCGCGGCGACCTCCGGATCGGTGGGTGCCTGACCGACCGCCGCCGACAGCAGCAGCCCGGCCGCCGCCCCGCCGTCGAACGCCCCCGCCGCCTGCGCGAGCGCCTCCGCCGGCCCGGTGGTGACGGTCAGCGCCGCCACCGTCGGCAGCACCTCGTCCTCCAAGTGCTGCCGCAGCGCGGCCAGATACAGCCCCCGCTTGCTCCCGAACACCTTGTACAGGCTGCCCCGGTGCACCCCGAGCCGCTGCACCAGATCGTCCACCGACGTCCCGTCGTACCCGCGCTCGGCGAACAGCACCGCAGCGGCCCGAACGGCCTCGGCCTCGTCGAAGGCACGTGGTCTTCCCATGCCGACGACCCTAGACATTCGAGAACGGTCAGTCAAGAACGACCGTTCCAAAACGACTCCGGGCAAGTGGCCGCCCCGCCACCCGGGCCCCCGCGACGCATACGCAGCCATGCGCGACAGCTCCCCACCGGGCTCGCCCCAAGCCGACCCGACACCCCCGCCCACCCGCACGACGCCACCACGCGACGCGACGCGCAGCCGCCCGCGCCCGGCCCGCCCGCACGCGGCCACCGCGCGAAGCGAGGCGCCGCCGCCCGCGCCGTGCCCGCCCGCGCGGGGCCACCCACCAGGCCCGCCCCGCACTCCACGCCACGCACGAAGCAGCGCGCAGCCGCCCGCACCGGAATCCCCCGAGCCCCCGCGACGCATGCGGAGCCATGCCCCCTGCGGCAAGCCGAACCCACACCCCCGCCCACCCGCACGACGCCACCACGCGACGCGACGCGCAGCCGCCCGCGCCCGGCCCGCCCGCACGCGGCCACCCACCAGCCCCGCCCCGCCCCGCCCCGCACTCCACGCCATACGCGAAGCAACGCGCAGCCGCCGCACCGAAATCCCCCGAGCCCCCGCGACGCATGCGCAGCCATGCGCAGCAGCCCCCACCCCCAACCGAGCTCGCGCCGGGCCGCCCGCCTGGCGCCTTCGGGCTCCGCAGCCCCACCGGCCATGCCTGCCTGTGCCGCGAACACCGGCGAGCCCTGGTCGAGCGCACCCGGCCGCGCTTCGGGCCCGCCCGTCGCGTGCACCGGCGGGGGCGGTTGCGGGCCTTCCCCTGCCGCTCCGACCAGACGTCACCGTCCCCGGCGACCGCCGGGCAGGCAGTCCGCCCGCTACTCCTCCAGCAGCCCCGCCAGCACCTTCGCCTCCGCCGCCAGCTTGCTGCGGGCCCCGCTCGCCGCCGCGGCCGTCACGGCCGGGATCGGGCCCCGGGCTCCGGACAGGCGGGCGCACTCCACGGCGGCGGTGAGGACGGCAGCAGTTCCGGCGGGCGGGTGGGGGGTGAGCACGGCGGGGAGGACGCCGGTGAGGAGGGTCCAGGTCAGGCGGGGGGCACCGGCGGCGGTCAGTTCGGTGCAGGTGGCGGCGAGGCGGGTCGCGGAGAGCGCGCCGGCGCGCAGGAGTTCGCCGGTCTCGCGGGCGAGCAGGTCCGCATCGAGGTCGCCCTGGGCGGCCAGGGAGAGCACGGCGTCGACGGTGGCGGTGCGGTCCTCGGGGGTGGCCGCGCCCAGGCCGTAGGCGAGGGCCTGGTGGACGGCGAACCCGGCGGGTCCGGCCGTCTCGGCGAGCAGCGGGAGCAGCTGGGGGCCGCCCCGGTCGGCCGCCGATTCGGCGGCGGCGGCGAACTGTCCGATCAGGCGGGCGGCGGTCTCCTCCCGGTGGTGCGGCAGGACGGCGAGCCAGCGCCCGTCGGGCATGGAGTGCTCGACCTCGGAGCGCCGGTGGAACGGCTCGACGGGGCCGAGCAGCGTGCGGACGGCATCCGGCACCCCGTCCGCCCAGCGCGCCCCGGGCGCACCCGCGCCGGGCACCCCGAGCATCGCCAACTCGTCCGCCGACAGGCCGGGTTGGTCGCTGAACCGCAGGCACTCGGTCATCCACACGCCGGGCCGCGCCACCCCGGCGGGTATCGGCGTGGTCTCCTGCCGCCGCAGCCCGCCGGCCCGCAGCCAGGCGGCGAGCCGCGCCCCGGCGGGGCTGCCGAGCTGGTCGGCGACGCCCGGCGCCCCGTCGGGGACGGTCCGCAGCAGTGCCTGCGCGAGGTCCATCGGCCCAGGTTCGATGCCGAGCGTCTCGTACCGGCCGAGGCGCGCGGCGAGTTCGGCCGGGTCGATGGCGCCGTCGCGGCGGGTGGGGGTGGCGAGCAGCAGCGGCACGGGGTCGCCGGACAGCCGCCAGGCGATCTCCTCCAGCCGGGCGGCGAGGAACCCGCCGAAGCCGCCGCGCAGTTGCCAGGTCCGGAACGGGCTGGCCTTGGGGTCCTGCAGCGAGAGCCAGGTCCGCTGCTTCGGCAGTGCCCCGGTGACGGCGTTGGCGAGCATGCCGAGCGACCGCCACTCCTCCCCGGTGCGGACGGGCGCGAGTGCCGCCGCGAGCGCGTCCCGGTCGGCCCAGGCGAAGCGCACCAGCCCGTCCAGGATCCGTTCGAAGCCGACGCTGTCCTCCTCCTGCGCCGCGAGCGCCGCGGCGAGCTCCTCCGCCACCTCGGCGGGGCTGCCGAGCGGTGCGGGCATCGGCGCGGGCCGGAACGGCTCGGGCAGCCGGTCGTGTTCGGCCACCGGTTCGGCCGACTCGACGCCGAGGCCCAGCAGCCGGGTGGCGAGGGCGGCGTGCGCGGGGTCGAGCAGCAGCGCCTGCGCCCGCAGCTCGGTGAGCAACTCCCGGCTGCCGGTGGCCAGGTGGCGTCCGGTCACCTTGAGGGCCTGCTCCTGGAGCTGCCGGTCCGGGTGGCCGTAGCACTGCGCGACCGCCCGCAGCGCCGCCTCGGGCGCGCGCGCCGCGAACCGGTCCAGCCAGGCCAGTTGGGCGCGGACGAGCTTCTTCTCCGGCCGGGTGAGCAGCACCTCGGACGCTTCGACCACCGTCGCCCCGTCCAGTCGCCCGGCCCGGTCGAGGGCGATCAGGCGCTCCTGCGCGTACCCGGCGAGCGTCGAGGGGCCGTCCAGCAGCGCCGTCAACGCCCGCAGGTTCACGGCGAGTTCGTCCTCGGTGGGGTTCAGCGTCCGGAGCGCCGCCAGGTAGCTCCGCAGTTCGCCGGCGCCGCCGCCGCGCAACAGGCGGGCCAGGGCCCGGGCGATCAACTCGCCCCGGTCGATGACCTGTTCGGCGGCGAGCCGGGCCAGGACGGCGGGCCAGCGCTGGCTGTCGTCCTTGGCGGCCCAGGGGCCGGACAGCTGCTGGGCGGTGTCGGCCTCGAAGACGTACGGGGCGAGGACGGCGGTGAAGCTGTCCCGGACGAGTCGCGCGTACAGGTCGGGGCCGGGCGGCAGCTTCGGTTCCCGGCGGCGCGGCCGGGGGTCGCCCCGGTCGCGCATCCACTCGACGACGAAGCCGGGCTCGGCGGGCGGCGGGGTGGCGGAGCGGCGCAGCAGGTGTTCGGCGACGGCGAACGCGGTGGAGGCGGTCCAGTCGGTGCGCTCGGCGGGGCGGCGGGCCAGGCGCAGCGCCACGTCCCGCTGCCAGTCGGCGGGTTGGGCGTCGAGGAGCAGCAGCAGGGGCGGCTGGTCCCAGCGCTGGATGTCGTCGAAGTCGCGCTGGGCGATCCAGTCGGCGGCGCCGGACGGCGCGGTGTGGCAGACGGCGCCGACCACCAGCAGGGCGGTCCAGGTGTCGGCCCGGGAGGCGGGCGCGGCCCGCAGTTCGCGTCGCAGCGCCTTCAGCCCGGGCAGCTGCGCCCGCCGCTGCGCGCCGTCCAGGCCGCCGACCAGCTGGGCGAGTCGGTACAGTGCGGGCGCCCGGAGCGCCGCCGCCAGGTCCGTCATGTCGTGCTCCTCGCTCACCGCTGCCGCTCCTGGTCCTCGATCGTCCGCACGGCCAGCAGGTGGCTGCAGGGGCCGCGTCCGCCCCGGTGGCGGGCCCACCAGCGGCAGGTGCAGCCGGCGGGGCCGTCGGGGCCGATCCGCACGTGGTGGGCGTGGTCGCCGACGGTCACCGCCCGGATGTCGCCCTCGACCGGCCCGACGGCCCCGGCGGCGAGCAGTTCGCGGGCGGCCCGCAGGCGCGGGTTGGCGTCCGCCGCCTGGGGGGCCGTGTAGGGCAGTCGGCGGTGGAAGTGGGCGGCGTCGGCGAGGTCGTGGCCGATCAGCCCGGCGGCGGCGAGGCGGGTGAGGGCGGCGCGGACCCGGTCGGCGGGCAGGCCGCAGTCGGCGGCCAGTTCGACCGGGTCGATCCGGGGCTGCCAGGCCAGCAGTGCGGCGACCGCGTCCGTCCCGGCGGGCTCGTCGGCCTGCCGGGCGAGCTGTTCGAGCAGTCCGCCCTCGCCGGAGAAGCCGCGCGAGGCGTCCGGCGAGAGGGTGAGCGTGATCCGTCCGCCGGGCAGCGCGAGTTCCCAGGCGGACGCGCTGGCGTCGGCCGGCCCGTAGATCCGCAGGCCAAGGGCGTGCCGCAGCAGCGGCCGCAGCGCGGCGAGCCGTTCGGGTCCTGCCAGGCGGATCGCGCCGCCGGTCGGCCGGGAGACGAAGCGCAGCCCGGGGCCGGCGGGCAGCACCCAGCGGACGCCGCCGGGGCCGCCGGCGGGCAGGGCGCGCAGGAAGCGGACGGCTTCGGGGCCGGACAGTTCGGCCCGCAGGTCGAACCGGGCGGTGAGGACCTGGGTCTCGGCGAACCCTTTGAGCCAGCGCAGCGGCAGCGGCACTCGCCGTTCGACCAGCGTCCGCGCCCCGACGCCGACCTCCAGCCGCTGCGCCCCGACGCCGAGGGCGAGGCGTTCGCCGGGGGCGCGCAGCCGCAGGGCCTCGCGCAGGGCGGGGCCCACGTCGACGTTGGTGGTGCCGAGGGCGGTGGCCGCGCCGTCGAGCCCTTCGGGCAGCACGTCCAAGCGGGCGTGCACGCCGCCGCAGCCGGAGAAGGACTCGAAGCGCAGCCGTTCGCCGTCGGCGGTGACCACGGGGTCGAGCGAGGCGGCGGCGAGCGGCCGGTGGTAGCGGGCGGCGGCCACGTCGGCGACGGCGAGCAGCGCGGCGGCGGCCGCGTCGGGGTGGCGCAGCGCGCCGTCGAAGAACCGGGGGTGCTCGGCGTCGCCGTGCGGGGTGGCGCCGCCGCTGGTGGCGAGGTCGAGCCGGTGCGGGCGCAGGGCGGAGGGCGCCCGGTACCGGAAGGCGTGAACGGCCGTGGTCATGCGCGCCACGCTAACGATCAGCGCCGACACCGCCGCGGGCGCCGGGGACGTGATCCGTTCCACACCCACCCCGTACTGCAACGTGTTCTAGCATGTGCCGCGTGACCGCCTCTGCCGCTCTGCCGCCGATTCCCGCGCCTGCTGCCGTGCCCTCCTTCACCGAGCTGCTCGCCATCGAGGAGCTGGACGAGAACCTGTTCCGGGGCTACTGTCACGCGGGTGCGCCGCTGCGGGCGTTCGGCGGCCAGGTGGCGGCGCAGGCGCTGACCTCGGCGGGCCGGACGGTGGAGGCGACGCGGCGGGTGCACAGCCTGCACGGGTACTTCCTGCGGCCGGGCGATCCGCGCCGCCCGATCGTCTACCAGGTGGACCGGGCCCGGGACGGGAACTCGTACGCGACGCGGCGGGTGACGGCGGTGCAGCGCGGCGAGGCGATCTTCACCATGTCGGCGTCGTTCAAGCGCCCGGAGGCCTCGGGCGACCGCCAGCGCGCCATGCCGCCGGTGCCGGGCCCGGAGGAGCTGCCCGACCCGTACCTGGCCTGGCGGCGCGACGCCCCCGAGGAGTACGAGCGGGCGGCGATCTTCCGCGCCCTGCAGATGCGTTTCGTCCCGGCCGACGCCCCCGGCCTGCCGCCCGAACTGCCGGGCGTGCCGCAGCAGTTCGTGTGGCTGAAGACGGACGCCCGGCTGCCGGCGGACGATCCGCTGCTGCAGGTGTGCGCGCTGACCTACCTGTCCGACCTGACGCTGGCCTCCACCACGGCGCTGCACCTGCAGCCGCACCGGGTGCACCGGGTGGCGGAGTCGCGGGTGGCGCTGGCCTCGCTGGACCACGCGATGTGGTTCCACCGGCCGTTCCGCGCCGACGAGTGGCTGCTGTTCGCGCAGCGCAGCCCGTCGGCCGCGGACGGGCGGGGGCTGGCGATGGGCGAGTTCTACGACCGCGACGGGGCGCTGGTGGCGTCGGCCGTGCAGGAGACGCTGCTGCGGGAGCTGCGCCCCGCGTCCGGCTGAGGCCCGCGGGCGGCCCGGCCAACCGTCATTGAGCGGTGACCTGTCGCGTCATACCGCCGTGCGGGGCCGCCCCGTATCATGGTTCGGGTGACCAAGGTTGACCTGTCACCTCGTCCGGTGGAGGCGATGTCCCCCCGTCAGCTCGAACGCCGCGGCTCCCTCCTGTCCGCCGCCCTGGCCCTGGTGACCGAGATCGGCGTGGAACGGCTCCAGATGAAGCAGGTGTCGGAGCGTTCGGGAGTGGCCCTCGGTACCGCCTACCGGTACTTCTCCTCCAAGGATCATCTGCTGGCCGCGGCGATGGCGGACTGGCACCGGCTGCTGCTCGCCGACCTGGTGGGCGAGGTGGGGGCGGGGCGCAGCGCCTCGCCGACCGAGCGGGCGGTGCGGTTCGTGCGCCGGGGGATGCGGGCGTACCAGCGGCAGCCCGAACTGGCCCGGCTGCGGGTGGCGGTGGCGACCTCCACCGATCCGTTCGCCAGCGAGGCCCTGCAGGGGCTGGCCCGGGCGGACCGGGCGGCGCTGGGGGCGGTGCTGCCGGAGGTTCCGTCGGCGTCCGGGGAGCTGGTGCGGCACATGGTGGGGCACGCCTGGCAGGGCGAGTTGACGGCCTGGGTGACCGGCCGTTCCACCCTGGACGACGCCCGCACCCGGCTGGAGGAGATGGTCCGGCTGGTGCTGGGCCCGTACGAGCCGCCGGCGCCGCTGCCCTGACGCCTGGCCGGCTCTCGGCGTGCCGCCTACCCCGAAACCGACATGTGTGGACATAGTGCCTCACATGTCCACACCTTCGGAGTCTTCGACCGACCGTCAGCCCGCGCCGCCGGACGCCTTCCCGTTGGACCGGGTGGTGTTCGGCGTCGGCGCGGTCGCCGTGCTGGCGGTGGTCGCCTGGGGGGTGTTCGCCGAGGACTCGCTGAGTCGCGCGTCGAGCACCGCGCTGTCCTGGGTGCTGCACTCCTTCGGCTGGCTGTTCGTGGTCGCCGCGGACGTGTTCCTGGTGCTGGCGGTGGTGATCGCGGTGAGCCGGTTCGGCCGGATCCCGCTCGGCCGGGACGGCGAGCAGCCGGAGTTCTCCACGCTGGCCTGGGTGGCGATGATGTTCAGCGCCGGCATGGGCATCGGCCTGCTGTTCTACGGCGTCGGCGAGCCCCTTCAGCTGTACGCGCAGCCGCAGCCCGGCTCGGACATCGTGCCGCAGACCTCGGCGGCGGCGCAGCGGGCGCTGGAGTTCTCGCTGTTCCACTGGACGCTGCACCCGTGGGCGATCTACGCGGTGGGCGGTCTGGCGCTGGCGTACACGACGTTCCGCAAGGGCCGGGGCAACCGGATGTCGCAGGCGTTCGTGCCGCTGCTCGGCGAGCGCCGGGCGCACGGCTGGGCGGGCCGGGTGATCGACCTGCTGGCGGTGTTCGCGACGGTGTTCGGTTCGGCGACCAGCCTGGGCCTGGGCGCGATCCAGGTGGCGGGCGGCCTCGGCTACGTCACGGACGTCCGGGCCACCCAGGGCGTGGAGCTGGTGGTGATCGCGGCGCTCGGCGGCGCGTTCGTGCTGTCCGCGATGTCGGGCGTGCACCGGGGCGTGAAGTGGCTGTCCACCACCAGCGTGGTGCTGGCGGCGGCGCTGATGGCCTTCGTCTTCGTGGTCGGCCCGACGGTGTTCGTGCTGGACGCGCTGCCGTCCACGGTCGGCGGCTACCTCTCCGACCTGGCGGTGCTGGCCACCCAGACCGGGGCGTTCACCAACGAGGACTGGCTGGGCTCCTGGACGATCTTCTACTGGGCGTGGTGGCTGTCCTGGGCGCCGTTCGTCGGCACCTTCATCGCGCGGATCTCGCGCGGCCGCACGGTGCGGCAGTTCCTGGTCGGGGTGCTGCTGGTGCCCAGCGGGGCGACCACCCTCTGGTTCGTGGTGATGGGCGCCTCGGCGATCCGGCTGCAGTCCACCGGCGCGGCCGACCTGGTGGCGACCATTCCGCAGGGCGCGGACGCCGGGCTGTTCGAGATGCTCAAGGCGCTGCCGCTGGGTTCGCTGACCAGCGTGATCGCGGTGCTGCTGGTGATGCTGTACTTCATCACCTCGGCGGACTCCGCCTCGCTGGTGCTGGGTTCGCTGTCGTCCGGCGGCGCGCTGCACCCGCGGACCTGGCTGGTGGTGGTGTGGGGCGCGCTGATGGCGGCGGTCGCGGCGGCGCTGCTGCTGGCGGGCGGGCTGACGGCGCTGCAGAACGCCACCATCCTGGTCGCGCTGCCGTTCGTCCTGGTGATGCTGGCGCTGTGCGTGGCCCTGGTCCGCGAGCTGCGGGCCGACCCGGCGGCCGGGCCGGCCCGCTCGCACCCGGCGCACGGCCTGCGGGACGCGGTCGGCACCGCCGTCGGCGAGGAATACCCCGGGCGGTCTCGCCCGCAGGAGTGAAACCTCCCCGGCGCGCCGCCCGGCCGCGCGCCCGGGCGGCCCGTGCGGCGTCTGGGCGCGCGGCAACTCTGCTGCCTTTACCAAGAGTTCGTAATGGTCCGGGCCGCCGCGCGGCGGTGCCAGGCTGGGCCGGGTCGGACTCCACGCCGAAGCGGCGGCCGGGCGGCCGTCATCCGCCCGCGCCGCCACGGCCCGTCCGGCCGCACCACCGCCGGCCGAAAGCCTGAACTCCCATGCTGTGCACCGCCCTCGACGCCACCCTGCGCCGCCGTCTCGGCGCCGCCACCCTCGCCGCCTGCCTGCTGGGCGGGCTGCTGCCCGACCCGGCGGGGGTGATCCGGCACTGCCGGGCCGACGGGGTGACGGTGCCGACGCTGATGCTGTTCGCGGCGATGTTCATCGGCGGGTTCGAGACCCGGGCGGCGGACGTCGGCCGGGCGCTGCTGCGGCCCGGGCTGCTGCTGGCCGGGCTGGGCGTGGCGGTGGTGCTGCGCGCGGTGGTGCTGCTCGGCGCGGAGCGGGCCACCGCCGGGTGCTGGCCGGACGGCCGGGAGGCGCGCTGGCTGGTGGTCGGGCTGGCGCTGACCGCCGCGATGCCGGTGGCCGGCGCCGCGCAGACCTGGGGCGCCAGGGCCGGCGGCGACGCCCCGCTCGGTCTCGGCCTGGTGCTCACCACGACGCTGCTCAGCCCGCTCACCACCCCGCTGGGCCTGGCGCTCGCCGAGGGACCGGAGAGCGGCGGCCCGCGCCGCGCCCTGGACGCGCTCGCCCACTCCGACGCCACCAGCCGGTTCATGGCCCTGTGGGTGGCCCTGCCCTGCCTGGCCGGCCTGCTCGCCCGCCGCGCCACCCGCCGTCCCCTGCACGGCCGGCTGCGCGCCGCGCTGCTGCCCCGGCTGCGGCTGACCGGCCTGCTGATCGCGCTCGCGCTGACCTACCTGAACGCGGCGGGCGTGGCCCGGGAGATCGTGCTGCGCCCCGAGCCGCGCCTGGTGGCGATCGCCGCCGGCTGCGGCGCGCTGGTCTGCGCCGGCCCGTTCCTGGCGGGCTGGCTGGCCACCCGCCGCTCCCCCGCCGCGCCGGCCGCCCGCACCACCCTGACGCTCGCCTCCGGCCTGAACAACACCAGCGCGGCGGCCGCCCTGGCGGGCGCCCAGTTCGGCGGCCACCCGGCCGTGCTGCTGCCGATCTTCTTCTACGGCGCGGCCCAGCAGGTGCTGGCCTCGCTCCTGCCCGGCCTGCTGCGCACACCGACGATCACCGCCCCGACCTGCGGCGATCCGGCTGTGGAGGTTCCGACGCCGAGATCCCTTCCGGATTTCACCCGCGTTTCGTGACCGCGTAACGCCGCCCTGCCAGGCTGCCTGCCATGAACGCCCGCACCGCCCCGAGCTTCCCGCTGCCCAAGCGGCACCGCCGGATGCTCGCCTGCGCCGCCGTCGCGGCCTCCGTCGTCCTCGGTTCCTTCGGCGTCGCCGCCACCGTGGAGACCGTCGGCCATCGGCCGCCCGCGGTGAGCGCCGCGCAGCGCTGACGCTGCTCCGAACGAGTGGTGGGCTCCCCGGCCGCATCCGATACTGAGGGTGACCGGCCCGAAGGGAGCCCCGCCATGGAGACCGGCACCGTCCGGTGGTTCGACACCCGCCACGCCTACGGCTACATCGCCCCGGACGACGGCGGCCCCGACGTCGCCGTCTACTACGACTCCGTCGTGGCCCCCGAGGACGACCGCTTCCTGCACCGGGGCCAGCGCGTCCAGTACGACGCGACCGTCCAGGAGTTCCGCCCGGTCGCCGAGCACGTCCGCCCGCTGACGCCCTGAGCGCGCTCACACCGCCTGGCGGTCGCGGCCCTTCGCGGGGCGGGAGTGCCGGCCGGAGCCCGGGGCGGGCTGGAGCTCCGCGCGCGGGGCGTAGCGGGCGGCGGGGGCGCGCAGCAGCCAGTTGCGGCCGGCGGGGGCGGCCAGGCCCATCCGGTGCAGCAGGTCGAGGGCGTCGCGGCGGAAGGCGGCGAGGTCGGCGAGGTAGCCCGCGTCCCAGCCGGCGCTCATGCCGTAGTCGTCGGTGATGTCGCCGAGGGTGCCGTCGATCAGGGCGTCGGGGATGAGGACGGCGGGCGGGGCGCTCTCCGTCTCGACGGGGCGGAGGTCCTCGACGAGGCGCTCGGCGAGCAGCAGCGCGGCCTGGGCGAGGGTGCCGGGGCCGGGCAGGGCGAGGTCGGTGAGCTCGTCGGCGGGGTCGAGCAGGGCGATGCCTTCGGCGCGGATCTCGGCGGTGAGGCCGAGCACTTCGGCGAATCGTTCCGTCTCGGCGGGGGCGGCCCTGCGCAGGTGCTCGCGTTCGGCGGGTGCGAGGTCGTCGAGCAGCACGACGGGGGTCTCGGCGAGCAGGCGGCGGACGGTCAGTTCGGGTCCGGCGGGCGGCAGCGGCACCGCGGTGAGCAGGTCGGCGGCGAGGTCGGCGGGCGGCCGCCACTGGTCGAGCAGGGCCCGCACCCGCTCGTCGGCGACGTCCGGGCGCGCGCCCTCGGCGAGCGCGGCGAGCGCGTGGACGAGCGCGGCGTACCCGGCGGGGCCGAGCCCGGGCAGTCCGCGGCCGGGGAGCGCGGCCTTGTGCAGCCGGGCGTGGCCGGGGCCGAGGGTGAGGCGGTAGCCGAGCAGGGTGTGGAAGCGTTCGGCGAGGGTGGTGGCGTGACGGCGGATCAGCGGCAGCGAGGCGCCGTGCGGGCCGTCCGCGGTGACCACCGGGTGGGCGAGCAACAGCCGTGCGGCGATGCGCAGTTCGGTGGTGGGGCGTTCGGTCTTGCGGTGCCGGCCGCCGCCGGTGGGGCGGGCGGCGGGCAGCGCGGGGGCTTCGCGCCGGACCCGGCGGTAGCCGAGCGGGCGGAACAGCGGCGAGGTGGTGTGGTGCACGCTCGGGCCGTGCCACCAGCTGGTGCCGGCGGCGGGTTCGGCCTGCTGGGGTGCGCCGCCGAGGTGCCGGGCGCCGTGCAGGCCGAACACGGCGGAGGCCAGCAAGTCCGCCTCGGCGGCCTCGGCGGCGGCGAACCGCTCCGCCAACTCCCGGGCGCGATCGGCGAGTTCGCCTGCGCCGGCGGCGTTCTCCGGGTACGGCCGGGCCGGGGTCGCGAGCCGTTCGGCTCCGCCCGTGGGCCTGATCCCCGTGCCGCCGGCGGCCGTTCGGGCGCCGGCGGTTGCTTCCTGCCGCTCCATGTCGCCCCCAAGCCTAGACGCCGAATCGGACTGTACGCGCCGGTAACAACCTCTTCCGCAGGCCCACCCGGGTCGCTTATGGTTCCGGGCATGCCTCAGCTGCCCGATGTCGTGCTCTGGTCGATACCGGCCTTTGTGCTGCTCACCGTTCTCGAGATCGTCTCCTACCGGTTCCATCCGGACGAGGAGGAGCAGGGCTATGCCGTGAAGGACACCGCGGCCAGCCTGTCGATGGGCCTCGGCTCGCTGCTGTTCGACGCCGGGTGGAAGATCCCGATCGTGGCGATCTACTCGTTCCTGTACGAGTTGACGCCGCTTCGGATCCCGGTGCTGTGGTGGACCGTGCCGCTGATGCTGCTCGCCTACGACTTCTTCTACTACTGGTCGCACCGCGGCCACCACGTGATCCGCCTGCTGTGGGCCTGCCACGTGGTGCACCACTCCAGCCGGCACTACAACCTGTCGACGGCGCTGCGCCAGCCCTGGACGTCCGCCACCGGCTGGATCTTCTACCTGCCGATGATCGTGGCGGGCGTGCACCCGGCGGCGGTGGCGTTCTGCGGCTCGGTCAACCTGGTGTACCAGTTCTGGATCCACACCGAGCGGATCGGCAAGCTGCCCCGGCCGATCGAGTACGTGCTCAACACGCCCTCGCACCACCGGGTGCACCACGCCTCCCAGGGCGGCTACCTGGACCGCAACTTCGGCGGCATCCTGATCGTCTTCGACCGGTGGTTCGGCTCCTTCGCGACCGAGGCCGAGCAGCCGGTGTACGGGCTGACCAAGAACATCACGACCTACAATCCCCTGAAGGTCGCCACCCACGAGTACGCGGCGATCGCCCGGGACGTGGCGCGCGCCACCACCTGGGGGGACCGGCTGCGCCACCTGGCGAAGGGCCCGGGCTGGCAGCCCGCGCCGCGTACCGAGTCCCCCGCCGCCAACCCGGAGAGTGCCCCCGCATGAGCCCCGCCCGAGACCCGCGCACCGCGCGGGCCCTGCTGATCGCCTTCGCCGTCGTCTCGGCGGTGCACCTGCTGGCGATCGCCGTCCACCTGCCGCCCCTGCGGTACTGCACCAAGCCGCTGCTGATGCCGCTGCTGGCCGCCTGGGTGTGGGCGTCGGCGCGGCCGGGGACGCCGAAGCTGCTGATCCCGGCGCTGCTGTTCGGCGCGGGCGGCGACATCCTGCTGCAGGTCGGCGGCACCGGCGGGTTCCTGGCCGGGATGGGCTCGTTCGCGGTCGGCCACGCCTGCTACGTGACGATGTTCGTGAAGCTCGGCGCGCTCGCCGACCGCCGGCGCACCGCGCTGGTCGCGGCCGGCTACCTGGTGGCCTGGGCGACGCTGATCACGCTGCTGCTGCCCGACCTGGACGCGGGCATGCGGATCCCGATGGCCTGCTACAGCCTGCTGCTGGCGTCCACCGCGGTGACCTCGTCCCGGATCGACTGGCGGGCGGGCCTGGGCGGCGCGCTGTTCCTGCTGTCGGACACCCTGATCGCCACCGACATCGCGGAGTGGAAGCACCTGCCCGCCCACAGCTTCCTGATCATGCTGACCTACATCGTCGGCCAGTACCTGCTGACCGTCGGCACCCTGGAGCGCACCTCCTCCACCGCCGCGGCGCGGCCGGTCCCGGCCACCGCGGGCTGAGACACGTCGAGAGGGCGGCCCCACCACGACGGTGGGGCCGCCCTCCGCTGTTCTCCGGGGGACGCGGAGCGTGCCGGGTACGGTGGGCGCGTACCGGACGACCGCTCAGAGCGCCCGGCTGTCGGCCGAACCGCGCCGGCGCAGCAGCCAGAACCCGGCCACGCCCGCCGTCACCAGCCCGGCCCCGGCGGCCAGCCGCCCGGCGTCCATGCCGACCGAGCCGCCGACGCCGGTCTCCACCCCGCCGTGCGGGAGCCGCGTGCCCTCCCACTCGCCGCCCGTGCTGCCGCTGCCGCCCGTGCCGCCGGCGGCGCCGGTGCCGCCGCCCTCGGACTTGGCGGCGATGCCGACCGCGCCGGTGAAGCTGTCGCCATTGGGGCACTTGCCTTCGATGCCCCAGGACGCCTCGCCGGCGGTGGAGCGCTTGGCGGCGTCGGCCATCTCGTGCTCGGAGATCACGGTGGCGGTGCCGGAGTACTTGCCGTCGGGGCCGACACTGAGCGTGGTCGAGCCGCCGACGAAGGCCGTCGAGGTCGCCGTCAGGGACTTCGTCGAGCTGCCGGCGCAGTTCACGCTGACCGAGACGGACTGGCCGGGCAGCGCCTGCGCGGGGCTGACCCAGGCGGGCTGGCCGCTCTTGGCGGACGCGGGGGCGGTGGCGCCGGCCAGCGCGAGCAGGGCGGTGGTGCCGAGCAGAGCGGCGGCGGCGGTGCGCGTTCGGCGCATGCCGTACCTCCAGGGGGATCGAGGTGGGGGCAGCGGTCGCGTAGCCGTTCCGCTACCCCTGGTCACCGACCACGCTAGGCAGCGCCACCCGCCCCGGCTACACCTCAAGGGCCGTTCGGGTCCGAATAATGATCCGAACGCGAACGGCCCTTTCGGCCGAACGGGTACTCCGTACGGGCGCTACTCGTTGCGGGCGGTCTCCGGGCCGGTGATCCGCCGCAGCAGCGGCAGGGTCGCGCCGATGACGGCCAGCGCGACCGCCAGACCCGCCGCGACCACCGCCCAGTACCCGGCGCCCAGCGCGTGCAGCGAGTACTTCAACTGCGAGCGCAGGAACAGATCGGCGGCGAGCAGTCCGACGCCGACCGCGACGGTCGCCATCACCAGCAGCGGCACCACCGACTCCATCGCCACCACCCGGCGCAGCGTGCCCAGCGACACACCGGTCAGGCGCAGCAGGCTGAACGGCCGCTTGCGTTCGCTCAGCGACCCGGCGACGCTCACCGCCAGGCTGCAGCCCGCGATCGGGAAGGTCGCCAGGATCACCGCGTCGGCCAGCTGCCGGAAGGCGCGCATGTCGGCGCCGGCCAGCTTCCACGACTCGGCGAGCGTCATCGCCTGCCGCGTCCCGGGGTAGGCGGTGTCCACCATGGTGCGGGCCTGCTCGACGGCGGCGGTCGAGCCGTCGGTGTCCACGACCACGTTCAGCACCCCGAGCGCGGCCAGCTGGTCGGCGGTGTAGGGCGCGGTCGGCCACTGGGTGGCGCTCTCGTCGCTCCAGCCGGACCAGACGTACGCCACGTAGGCGGCCTGCGCGCCGGGCGCGCAGTGGCCGTACAGCCCGATGGCGTTCAGCCGGCGGCAGTCCACCACCTGACGGCTGGTCTCGTCGCCTTCGCCGGTGTGCACCTGCACGGCCTCGGCGGCCGGGTGGGTCAGCAGCACCGTCCGCACGCCCGGCACGTTCTGCAGGCGCTCGACCAGTTCGGGCGGGGCGGGACGGCCCTGGCTGACCGGGCGGCGGTCCTCCTCGTAGCCGCCGCTGAGGTCGTTGACCAGCAGGTTGTTGAACTGCGGGCCGCCGTGCGGGTGGTCGCGCTCCTCGCCGATCGCGGTGATGACGCCGATGGTCGCCGTCATCACCAGCAGCGCCAGCACCAGTCCGCTGACGGCCCGGAAGCCGGCGGTCGGATTGTCGGCCAGGCGGCGCACCGCGATCAGGGTGGCGGGGCGCTGGGTGCGGCGGGCCAGCAGGGTCGCGCCGATCATCGTCAGCCACGGGCCGGACAGCACCAGACCCAGGGCGATCAGCAGGAACGACGACAGGTACCCCCTGACCTGCCCCGGCACCGACTCCGGGTGCCACACCAGGAACGCGACCAGCTCCACCAGGCCCGCCACCAGCGGCACCACCCGCCACGCCCGGGGCGGCTTCGGCGTCACCCGGCGACTCACCCCGAGCGGCGAGATCTGCACCCGGCGCAGCGCGATCCGCGCGGCGACGGCGGCGGCCAGCGGCACCCCGAGGGCGACGGCGGCGATCTGGCCGGACGACAGCGTCAGGTCGGAGCGGAAGAACGGCGAACCGGTCAGCTGCGCCTGCGCCACGGTGCCGCGCAGCGCCAGGAACGGCACGAAGCCGACCAGCACCCCGATCGCGGCGGCGACCGCCGCCTCCACGGCGGACACCACCGACACCTGCCGGGGCGTCGCGCCGACCAGCCGCATCGCGGCGAAGCGCTGCTCGCGGCGGGCGGCATTCAGGCGGGTGGCGGTGCCGATCAGGATCAGCACGGGGAAGACCAGGGCGCCGCTCACCACCGTCAGGATCAGGTCGATCCCGTTGGACTTGATGCCCACCACGCAGTCGCCGCACTTGTCGGGCGCGGCGGCGGCGACACTGTCCACCAGCACGGCGTCGCGCTGCTCCCGCAACTCCTGCGGGCTACGGCCGACCAGCGCCACCAGGCTGTCGGGCGAGGGCAGCGCCGCCGCGCCGAGGATCCCGATCCGGCGCCCCTGGAACCGGTCGGCGAGCTGGGCCGGCGGCATCTCGTCCGCGAGGCGCGCCAGCGCCGGCGACAGGTAGTACTCCCCCGGCCCGGGCATCCGCGCCACCCCCGGCGCAAGCGCCGCATTCGGCCCGGTCACCGCCACATCGACGCGCGCGACCTCCTTCCCCACCACGGTGTCCCGCCGAGTCAGCCACCACATCGGATCACCCCCGGAACCACCCGCACTCGCCCCGCCGGAGGCAGATTTCGCCTGCCCGCCGGACCCGCCGGAGGCGGATCTCCCTGCCGCCTCACCGCCAGAGACGGAACTCGCCGCCGCCACACCGCCGGAGGCGGAACTCGCCTGCCCACCGGCCCCGCCGGAGGCGGAACCCCCCGCCGCCACACCGCCGGAGGCGGAACTCGCCTGCCCACCGGCCCCGCCGGAGGCGGAACTCCCCGCCGCCACACCGCCGGAGGCGGAACTCGCCTGCCCACCGGCCCCGCCGGAGGCGGAACTCCCCGCCGTCACACCGCCGGAGGCGGAACTCGCCGCAGTCGCACCGCCGGAGGCGGAATTCTCCTGCCCGCCACTCCCGCCAGAGGCGAAACTCCCCGCAGCCGCCCCGCCGGAGGCGGAACTCGCCTGCCCACCGGCCCCGCCGGAGGCGGAATTCGCCACACCGCCGGAGGCGGTGTTCCCCGCGGCCTCCCGATCCGCGGGGTGGCCGTGGACGAACGGGGTGTTGAACCAGGCGTTGCGGCCGTTCTGGGCGTGCACGCCGTTGATCGCGGCGAGCGTGGTGAACAGCAGGCCCACGCCGATGGCGACGGCCCCGGCGGTGATGGCGAGCCGAATGATCGCCTCGCGGCCGCCGCTGACGGCCAGTCGCAGTCCGAGTCGGATCATGAGGTCAGCCGTCCGCTCAGCGAGGTGGCCCGGCCGTCGCGGACGATCGCCTCGCGGTCGGCGTAGGCGGCGATCCGCGCCTCGTGGGTGACCAGGACGACGGTGGTGCCCTGGTCGCGGGCGCTGCCGACCAGCAGGTCCATCACCTGTTCGCCCGTCAGGGAGTCGAGCGCGCCGGTGGGTTCGTCGGCGAACAGGACGCGCGGTTCGGCGACCAGTCCGCGGGCGAGGGCGACGCGTTGGGCCTGGCCGCCGGAGAGTTCGCCGGAGCGGCGGGCCTCCAGGCCGTCCAGGCCGAGCCTGGGGAACCAGCTGCGGGCACGCTGGAGCGCGGCACCCCGGCGGGCGCCGCCGAGCAGCAGCGGCAGGGCGACGTTCTCCTCTGCCGTCAACTCCGGTACCAGCTGGCCGAATTGGAAGACGAAGCCGAAGCTGTCGCGGCGCAGGGCGCTGCGTTCCTGTTCGCCGAGGCGGTCGATCCGGCGGCCGTCGAAGTGGATCTCGCCGCTGTCGGGGGTGAGGATGCCGGCCAGGCAGTGCAGCAGGGTGGACTTGCCGGAGCCACTGGGGCCCATGATGGCGAGGATCTCGCCTGCGTCGACGGCGAGTTCGGCGCCGCGCAGGGCGGGGGTCTCGCCGAAGGAGAGGGTCACGTCCCGGGCGTGCAGCAGGGGTTCGGTCATCGCTTGGCCACCTCCGCGGCGAGGGCGTCGAGTCGGGCGGCGGTCAGGTCGATCCAGCGCAGGTCGGACTCCAGGTGGAACAGTCCGTGGTCGGCGAGGAGGGCGTCGACGAGGCTGCCGGAGCGCTTGATCGCGGTGAGTTCGCGCATCCGCGCCAGGTGGGCGGCGCGCTGGGTGTCGAGGTACAGCTCGGCGTCGCGGCCGAGCATCAGGGCGAGGACGACCTTGCTGAACAGCACGGTCTGCAGGTGGGGTTCGGCGGCGACGGGTTCGCGCAGCCAGTCCTCGAACTCGGTGGCGCCGGTCTCGGTGATCACGTACCGCTTGCGGTCGGGCCCGTCACCGGCCTCGGGCTCCCCGACGACCACCTTGCCGTCCCGGGCGAGCCGCCCGAGGGTCGCGTACACCTGGCCGAAGGGCAGCGGTTTGCCGCGCCCGAAGAAGGCGTCGTAGTCCCGCTTGAGGTCGTAGCCGTGGCTGGGCTCGCGTTCGAGGAGCCCGAGCAGGGTGAGTGGAACGCTCATGATCGGAACAGTACGCCGGAGGTGTACTTCGCGTCTATACACTCAGAGAATACTGCCGCAGAAATCTCCGCCCACCGGCCCCGACCTGCGGTTTCACGAACGAGGAGACGAAACAGTGGAGTTCACGAAGCTGCGCCCGGACGGGGCGTCAGCCGCCACTCGGCTCGGTGAACTGACGCTGCACCGGACCCGCGCCAGGACGTACGGCGACACCGCGGAGTCCTGGCGAGTGGAGCTCGACGGCCGCCCGCTGGCCGAGCTGCCCCGGTTCGGGCGGCCCGGCTCCCACGCCGCCGCGTTGGCGCGCCGCGGCATTCTCGGCACCTTCGACGGCGCCGAGCTGCACCTCCGCGCCCGCGGCCGGCATCTGCTGCGCTCCGGCCGTTTCGTGGAGTTCCGCGCGGGCGACCGCACGCTGCGCTTCGTGCGCCGCGGCCTGCTGTGCGCGGAGCTCCTGGAGGACGGCCGGAGCGTGGCCGGCTCCGACGGGCGGGTGTCGGTGGAGCCGGATCCGCTGCTGGTGTGCGCCGTCGCCCTGTACCACTGGGCCGAGTTGGACCACGTCAACGCCAACCCGGTGCTGGGCGGCGTCGTCCTCGCGGCACTGCTCTCCTGACGGCTCAGAGGTCCAGGTCGACCAGGACGGGCGCGTGGTCCGAGGTGCCCTTGCCCTTGCGGGCCTCGCGGTCGACGTAGCTGTCCGTGACGGCGTCGGCGAAGGGCTTGTTGGCGTAGGTGAGGTCGATCCGCATGCCGCGGTTCTTCGGGAACGCCAACTGCCGGTAGTCCCAGTAGGTGTAGGGGTGGTCGTACTTGAGCGGGCGGGGGACGACGTCCTGCAGGCCGATCTCCTGGAGGGCGGTCAGCGCGGCGCGCTCGGGGGCGGTGACGTGGGTGAGGCCGGCGAAGGCGGCGATGTCGAAGACGTCCGCGTCGGTGGGCGCGATGTTGTAGTCGCCGAGGACGGCGAACGGGCGCTCCCCCGCCGCGTCCTCACGAACGGCGTCGCGCAGCGCGGCCAGCCACTCCAGCTTGTAGCGGTAGTGGGCGTGGTCGACCTCGCGGCCGTTGGGCACGTACACCGACCAGACCCGGACGGGGCCGCAGGTGGCGGCGACGGCGCGCGGCTCGGTGACCGGGAGCATCGCGTCCTCGGCGAGGTAGCCGGGCTGGCCGGGCAGGTCGCGGACCACGTCCGCCAGGCCGATCCGGGACAGCACGGCGACGCCGTTCCACCGGCCGGTGCCGTGCGCGGCGGCCTCGTAGCCGAGCTCCCCGATCGCCTCGGCCGGGAACGCCTCGGTGGAGCACTTGAGTTCCTGCAGGCAGAGCACGTCCGGCTTGGCGGACTCCAGCCACTCCAGCAGCTTGGGCAGCCGGGCGGTGACGGAGTTGATGTTCCAGGTGGCGATGCGGACGGTCACGGCGGCCTTCCCTCGGCGGTACGGACGGACGGGGCTCCCGGCACCGGGCCGGCCACCCCGTCCGAACATACCGCCCACCACCGACAGCGCCCGGCAGGCGACGGCTCGGCGGGACGGCTCAGCGGGACGGGTGCACGACCGCTGCCGAGCCGCCGCCGCGGCGGGTGGGTTCGGCGGCGGCCAGCCAGCGGCCGTCGGGGAGCCGTTCGATGCCGGTGGCGGCGCCGATCTCCGGGGTGGAGCTGAACACGTGGCCCATGGCCTGGAGCTTCGCCGCCTCGGGCGAGGCGAGGAAGGCCGGCTCGGCCTGGGTGGCGGCGGTGTTGCGCTGGCTGGCGCGGGGCGCGGCGATGGCCTGTTCCAGCGTCAGTCCGCGGTCGATCCGTCCGGTCAGCACCTGGAGCACGGTGGTGATGATGGTGGCGCCGCCGGGCGAGCCGACCGCCAGGTACGGCTTGCCGGCCTTGAGCACGATGGTCGGGGAGATCGAGGAGCGCGGCCGCTTGGCCGGGCCGGGCAGGTTGGGGTCGGGGACGCCCGGGGTGAGCGGGGCGAAGTTGAAGTCGGTCAGCTCGTTGTTGAGCAGGAAGCCGCGGCCTGGCACGGTGATGCCGCTGCCGCCGGTCTGCTCGATGGTCAGCGTGTAGGAGACGACGTTGCCCCACCGGTCGGCGACCGTCAGGTGCGTGGTGCTCAGGCCCTCGTACGGTTCGGCCGCCGGCTGCCCGCCGCTCGCGCAGGGCGCCGGGTGGTACGGGTCGCCGGGGGCGACGGGGCTGGTCAGGGCGTGGGCCGGGTCGATCAGGCAGGCCCGGGAGGCGGCGTAGGCCGGGGAGAGCAGCTGCCGGGTCGGCACCTGCACGAAGCGCGGGTCGCCGACCCAGCGGTTGCGGTCGGCGAAGGCGAGCCGGCTGGCCTCCAGGAAGCGGTGGTCGTACTGGACGGGGTCGGCGGCGGCGCCGGTGCCGAGGATGTTCAGCGCCTCGCCGACGGTGGTGCCGCCGGAGGAGGACGGGGCGATGCCGTACACGTCCAGGCCGCGGAAGGAGACGTGGGTCGGGTCCTGCTGCTCGACCCGGTACGCGGCGAGGTCGGCGGCGTCGACCTTCCCGGGGCGGGCGTTGCGGCCGGAGGCGGGGTCGACGGGCGGGTGCTGGAGGGTGCGCACCACGTCCGCGCCGATCGGTCCCCGGTACAGCGCGGCGGTGCCGTTGCGGCCCAACTCCCGGTAGGTGGCGGCGAGATCGGGGTTGCGGAAGGTGGAGCCGACGACCGGCAGGGCGCCGTTCGGCAGGAACAGCGCGCGGCTGGCCGGGAAGTCCTGGAACCGGGCCTGGTTGAGGGCGGTCTGGTCCTGGAAGGTCTGATCGACCGTGAACCCACGGTCGGCGATCCGCTCGGCCGGTTTCAGCACCTCGCCGAGATCCCGGCTGCCCCAGCGCCGCAGCGCCTGCTCCCAGGTGGCGGCGGTGCCGGGCACGCCGACGGACAGGCCGCTGGTGACGGCGTCGGCGAACGGCAGCGGCTGCCCGTTCTCCAGGAACAGCGAGCTGTCGGCCGTCCGCGAGGCGGTCTCCCGGCCGTCCAGCGTGGTGACCTTGCCGGTGCGGGCGTCGTAGTACACGAAGTACCCGCCGCCGCCGATGCCCGCCGAGTACGGTTCGGTGACGCCGAGCGCGGCCGCGGTGGCGACGGCGGCGTCCACCGCGTTCCCGCCGTGCCGCAGCACCTCCAGCCCGGCGTTGGTGGCGTCGGCGTCCACGCTGGCCACCGCGCCGCCCCACCCCACCGCCTCCGGCTGCTTGCCGGCCGTGCCGGGCGCGGCCTGGGCGGGTGCGGCGGTGCAGAGCAGTCCGGTGACGAGTGCGAGTGCGGGGACGAGACGGGCGAGGGGTCTCATACGGCCTCCCTGGGACGGCGTCGGTCTCCCGTTCTCCCACACCCGCCCCACCCCCGACAACGTGCCCTTCGGCCAACTGCCGCAAGCAGAACCGTATCTGTCGGTGCGTCAGCGACCGGTCGCGCGTTCCACCCGGCGGCGTTTGACGGTGCGGAAGCGGCGGGCGACCTGGCGGGCCAGGTCGGCGGCGCCGACCAGCCCGGCCTCGTTGCCGAGCGCGGCGTGCACGATCTCGGCCTCGGGGCGGAAGCCGCGGCCGGTGAGGGTGCGGCGGAAGGCGTCCTGGGCGGGGGCGAGCAGCAGGTCGCCGGCTTCGCTGACGCCGCCGCCGACGACGAAGCGGCCGGGGTCGAGCGCGGCGGCGAGGTTGGCGATGCCGACGCCGAGCCAGCGGCCGACCTCGTAGAGCAGCTCGACGGCGACCGGGTCGCCGTCGCGCGCGGCCTCGGTGACCAGCGGGCCGGAGATGCCCAGCGGGGTGCCGCCGGCCCGGGCGAGCAGCGGCTGGACCACCGGGGACTCCTCGGCGGCGAGCTCGCGGGCCTCGCGGACCAGCGCGTTGCCGGAGGAGTACTGCTCCCAGCAGCCGCGGTTGCCGCACGGGCAGCGGTGGCCGCCGGGCACCACCTGCATGTGGCCGA
Organism: Kitasatospora sp. NPDC004531; assembly: GCF_053602195.1. Lineage (NCBI taxonomy): Bacteria > Bacillati > Actinomycetota > Actinomycetes > Kitasatosporales > Streptomycetaceae > Kitasatospora > Kitasatospora sp. NPDC004531. Next base: position 88,498 of record NZ_JBSGDD010000016.1, read on the forward strand.
ACTCGCCGGCCAGGCCGTGCTTGCCCCGGTCGACGTACCCGTCGCGGACCACCGCGCCGCCGATGCCGGTGCCGAGGGTGATCATCACCATGTGGTCCTCGCCGCGGCCGGCGCCGAAGCGCCATTCGGCCCAGGCGGCGGCGTTGGCGTCGTTCTCGACCACCACGGGGAAGCGCAGCCGGGCGCTGAGCGCCTGTTGGAGGGGCTCGTTGCGCCAGTTCAGGTGGGGGGCGAACAGCACGGTGGAGCGTTCGGAGTCGACCCAGCCGGCCGCGCCGACGCCGACCGCGTGGACGTCGTGCTTGTCGGCGAGCTGCAGGACCAGGTCGATGATGACGTCCTCGACGACCTTGGGGCTCTTGCTCTTGTCCGGGGTCTCGGTGCGCACCCGCTCCAGCACCCGGCCCTCGCCGTCGACCACGCCGGCCACCACCTTGGTGCCGCCGATGTCGACGCCGATGGTGGGCAGTCGCAGCACTCCGGCGGGCAGCGTGCGGCGGCGGCGTTCGGCGCGCGGGCCGAGGCCCAGCAGGCTGGGCAGGGCGGGGCGGGCGGGGCCGTTGGCACTGGTCACGGAATGAATGCTCCTGGTTTCGGTAAAGACTGCGGGCTGGTGCGGGAGGGCTGTGGGCGAACTGGCAGACTAGGCCGCGAACGCACAGCGGATTCTCACGAAAACGTGATGTTCCTCTCAGGTTTCTGCGGGTGTCGCCAGCAACTGATCGTGTGTTTGACGCAGTCTGACAAGTGTGATGTGCGAACCGGGGGACCGTGCCCCGGACGGCCGGACGACCCGATTCGAGAGAACCCGATGCAGCTGACAGGCACCCCGTTCCTTATTCTGACGATCATCCTGGTGCCGATCTCGATCGCCGTGGCCCTGCTGCTGTGGGGCCGGGCCCGGGGGCCGAAGCCGGTCCAGGTGCTCTCCAGGATCGTGATGCTGCTGTTCTGTCAGATCACCGCCGTCCTGACCGTCTTCGTCATGGTCAACAACGCCAACCTGATCTACGGCAGCTGGGACGACCTGCTGGGCACCGGCAACCACGTCCGCGCGGTGCCCAACGTGCAGGCCGACACCGGCGCGAGCGGCACCCCCGGCAACGACGCGAAGCCGCAGCACACCAAGGTCGTCCAGCAGTTCAAGCCGGTCGGCGACTCGAAGGTGCCCGGCGACGTGCAGACCACCGACCTCAAGGGCGCCCTCTCCGGCGTCGACGGCGAGGTGCTGGTCTGGCTGCCGCCGCAGTACAACGACCCGGCGTACAAGGACAAGACCTTCCCGGTGGTCGAGCTGCTGCCGGGCTGGCCGGGCTCCTCGAAGACCTGGTTCGGCACCCTGCGGGTCTCCGAGCAGCTCAAGCCGATGATGCAGAGCGGCCAGGTCACCCCGTTCATCCTGATCTCGCCGCGCACCAACCTGCTGGGCGACTCCACCGACACCGGCTGCGCCGACGTGCCGGGCAAGGTCAACGCCGACACCTGGCTGTCCAAGGACGTCCCGCAGATGGTGCTGGACAACTTCCGGGTGGACCCCTCGGCCGACCGCTGGGCGGTGGCCGGCTACTCGGCGGGCGCGCACTGCGCGGCCAAGCTGGCGCTGGAGCACCCGGACCGCTACCGCGCCGGGATCAGCCTGTCCGGCTACAACGACCCGGCCGCCGAGGGCCAGTCGCTGACCGCGAAGGACCCGCACCTGCGGGAGATCTCCAACCCGCTGAACATCCTGAAGAACGCCAAGACCCCGCCGAAGACCGCGCTGTACGTCTCCGGCAACAAGGGCGACGGCCTGGAGGGCGGCGAGGCGCTCAAGGCGGCGGCCAAGGCCCCGACCACGGTGACCGTCCAGGAGACCACCGGCGCGCACAGCAGCGACGTGTGGAAGCCGATGGTCCCGGGCGTCTTCACCTGGCTGACCGGGATCATCCCCGCCCAGCACTGACACCCCGCGACGCACGAAGGGCCCGGCAGCTGCCGGGCCCTTCGTGTTCCCGCGTCAGGACTTCGGCAGGGTGTCGACCCAGTCGGTGCCGGCGCCGTAGAAGCCGTCCACCGTCTGCTGCACCTCGGCCGCGGAGACGGCCTGGTCGGCCTTGTAGTAGAACCAGTTGACCTTCATGTCCCAGCTGCGCGGGCCGCTGATGGTGGGCAGCAGGTCGATGAACCAGTTGCTGAAGTGGACGTCCATCCGCTCGCGCGGGACGTACTTGTCGGAGCTGGTGAACAGCTCCTTGCCGTCCAGCGAGTAGACGACCTTGCCGTCCATCGCGGTGACCATCAGGGTGTGCCAGCCCTCCAGGCGCTGCTTGGCGGCGTGGGTGACGCGGTCCGGCGGGTCGGCCTTGAACCAGCTGGTGGTGTCGAGCTTGGGGCCGGGCGCGCCCCAGCCGCCGTTGGGCAGGTACTCGTAGTCGAGCTCGCTGTAGTTCGCGGAGTCGTCGGCCGGCGAGATCGGGAAGAAGGTCTGCACCACGTGGTCGCCGGTGCGGCCGCTGGACGGCTTGTCGCTGAACCGGATCCGGGCGGCGAAGGTGCCGTGGAACAGGTTGGTGCCGGTGCTCTGCACCTCGACCTGCCGGGTGCCCTGCTTGGTGCCGTCGGTGGTCGAGCGCAGTTGCAGCGCCCGGCCGCCCTGGGCGCTCTGGTCGTCGGGGAAGGACGCGCCGGCGGCGCTCCAGGTGTCCTTGATGCCGGGGCCGCCGCCGCCCTCCCGGACCTCCCAGCCGTGCGCGGCGAAGTTCGGGTCCTCGGGGCCGGTGTAGCGGAAGGTGTCGAACAGGGTTCCCGGCGGCCCGCTCGGCTTCGACGGGCTCGCCGCGGCGGGCCCGCCCTTCGCGGCGGAGTCGCCGCCGGCGGCGGGGTCGCCGGTGCAGGCGGCGAGCGCGCACAGCAGGGTCGGCAGCGTGATCACGCTCCACACGCGGCGGGCGGGACGGCGGGACTGGCGCACACGGGCTCCTTGGGGCGCGGCGGCGGTGGCTGGACACGCCTGCCGCACGGGGATCGACGACCGGTCGGAGGCGGTCATCCTAACGGGGCTCACCGGCCGCGCCGCCGCCGGGACGGCCCGCGCGGGCGGGCATCGGCCGAGGTCCACGGTCCGTGCACAGGTACATACCAGTACGTGATGGTAGGGGTCTCGATCCGGTCACAACCCTGACTCAGAAGGTGTCGAAACTGGACATCGGGGCCAATTCGGCTCAGGTCGGTGCACTAGCGTTCGATCCACGCTCCCGCGGTCTTCGCTCCCTGCCCCTGAAAGGCCTCGCTCGGTGCGCCCTGCCATGACCTCCTCCGAGCGCGAATCGACGCACCCGGCCCCGGACTTCGACGCGCGCCTCGCCGAAGAGCCGCTGCCCGAGCCGGTGTTCGTGGACGAGTCGGGGCTGCGCGGCCGGCTGCTGCGGGGCCTCGGCTGGCCGGTCTCGGTGGTGGGCGCGGTGCTGGCGGTCGCGATGGGCGGCAGCCTGATCGGCGTGCAGGCGGACGCCCCGGCGATGGAGATCCCGCCGCAGAGCGCCCAGCCGGAGCGGCCCGCGCCCTCCCCGTCGCCGTCGCCGTCCGCCTCGGGCAGCGCGTCGCCCTCGGTCGGCCCGTCGTCCTCCCGCTCCGCGCCCGCCAGGCCCAGCAGCTCGGCCGGCTCGAAGACCACCGTCAAACCGACGGGGCAGTCCACCAAGCACCCCTGATCCATCCGCACCACCCTTTCCAGGAGCGCCCTTTGTCCCGCCACCAGCGCCGGCGGCAGTCCCTGCTGAGGCCGCGCCGACTGGCCGCCCCGCCGCTGCGCTTCGTGATGCCGCTGTCCCTGCTGGCGTGCCTGCTGGTGCTGCTGGTGCTGCGCGGCCTCGCCACCAACGAGGTGTTCCACGACACCCGGATCGCGCAGTCCGTCGACAAGACGACCGTGCCGGAGGACCTGCTCAAGGGCGGCCCGGTGATCGACGCGCGCGGCGACAAGAAAGGGAACCCGGTCAGCTACCGGATCCCGGACAAGACGGTGGTGCTGAGCTTCGACGACGGCCCCTCGCCGGAGTGGACGCCGAAGATCCTCGACGTGCTGAAGGCGCACGACATCCGCGCGGACTTCTTCGTCACCGGCGCGATGACCACCCGCAACCCGGAGCTGATCCGGCAGATCGTCGCGAACGGCCACGAGATCGGCCTGCACACCTTCACCCACCCCGACCTGGCGTTCCAGTCGCACACCCGGATCAGCTGGGAGCTGGCGCAGACCCAGCTGGCGCTGGCGGGCGTCGCGGGCGTGCACAGCTCGCTGTTCCGGCCGCCGTACTCCTCGGACGCCTCGGCGATGGACGACTGGAACTACCCGGTCATCAAGTACGTCGGCGCGCACGGCTACCTGACGGCGTTCATCGACAAGGACACCGACGACTGGAAGCGCCCGGGCGTCGAGGAGATCGTCAAGGCGGCGATGCCGTCCAAGCCGGGCGCGGGCGAGCTGATCCTGCTGCACGACGCGGGCGGCGACCGCTCGGAGACGGTGGAGGCGCTGGAGCAGATCATCGTCAAGCTCCAGGCCGAGGGCTACCGCTTCACCACCGTCTCGGACGCGCTGGGCGCCACCCCGGCGATGGTGCCGGTGCACGGCTTCCAGCTGTGGGCGGGCAAGGGCTTCGTCTGGGCCACCCAGGTCGCGGTGTACACCCTGCCGCTGCTGGTCGGGCTGCTCGCGCTGGTCGGCTTCCTGAACTTCGGCCGGTTCGCGCTGATGATCGTCCTCGCCCCGGTGCACGCCCGCCGCTCCAAGCGCAAGGGCGCCTGGGGGCCGCCGGTCACCGAGCCGGTCACCGTGCTCGTCCCCGCGTACAACGAGCTGGAGTGCATCGCCAACACCCTGAACTCGCTGGCCGCCAGCGACTACCCGATCGAAGTGATCGTCATCGACGACGGCTCCACGGACGGCACCGCGGACATCGTCGAGGAGATGAACCTGCCGTTCGTCCGGCTGATCCGCAAGGTCAACGGCGGCAAGCCCAGCGCGCTCAACGCCGGCATCGAGGCCGCCTCGTACGACATCGTGGTGATGATGGACGGCGACACTGTCTTCGAGCCGTCCACGGTGCGGGAGTTGGTGCAGCCGTTCGCCGACCCGAGGATCGGCGCGGTGGCCGGCAACGCCAAGGTCGGCAACCGGGACAGCCTGATCGGCGCCTGGCAGCACATCGAGTACGTGCTCGGCCACAACCTGGACCGCCGGATGTACGACGTGCTGAACGTCATCCCGACCATCCCCGGCGCGGTCGGCGCGTTCCGCAAGGAGGCGCTGCGGCAGGTCGGCGGGATGAGCGACGACACCCTCGCCGAGGACACCGACATCACCATCGCGGTGCTGTGCCAGGGTTGGCGGGTCGTCTACGCCGAGCGGGCCCGCGCCTGGACCGAGGCGCCCGCGAGCCTCCAGCAGCTCTGGTCGCAGCGCTACCGCTGGAGCTACGGCTCGATGCAGGCGATGTGGAAGCACCGCCGCGCCGTGGTCTCCCGCGGCCCGGCCGGGCGCTTCGGCCGGATCGGGCTGCCGATGGTGGTGCTGTTCGGCGTGGTCGCCCCGCTGCTGGCGCCGCTGGTCGACCTGTTCCTGCTGTACGGCGTGCTGTTCACGGACGCGCCCATCACGCTCGCCAGCTGGGGCGGTTTCATCCTGCTCCAGGCGGTGCTGTCCTGGTACGCCTTCCGGCTCGACCGCGAGAAGCCCTGGCACCTGATCAGCCTGCCGCTGCAACAGGTGGTCTACCGGCAGTTGATGTACATCGTCCTGCTGCAGTCCACGATCACCGCGCTCACCGGCGGCCGGCTGCGCTGGCACAAGCTCCGGCGCACCGGCGAGGTCGCTGTCCCCGTGGAGGCCTGACCATGAGCGACACCATCCGGCTGCGGATCCCCGAGCAGCTGCGCCGCGACCACGCCCCGGACACGTTCGTCTCGTCGGTGCGCAAGGCCGGCCGGGACCGCTACCTCGACCTGCTGCGCGCGATGGCGCTGGTCCGCGTGGTGCTGTACCACCACTTCGAGTGGTTCTGGCTGCCGCTGGCCTTCCCGTCGATGGGCGTGATGTTCGCGCTGGCCGGCTCGCTGATGACGCGTTCGCTGAGCCGCCCCGCGCTCGGCGTGATCCGCAGCCGGCTGCGCCGCCTGCTGCCGCCGATGTGGCTGTTCGGCGCCGTGGTGGTGACCCTCCAGGTCCTCGACGGCGGCGGCCCGGACGCCGACGGCCACCCCGGCTGGTGGTGGGCGAAGCTGGCGTTCTGGGTGCTGCCGCTGAGCACTCCCCCGTTCGCGGCCGAGTTGCACGGCTTCGGCGGGCACCTGGAGACCGGCTGGGCCTCCCAGCTCGTGGTGCCGCTGTGGTACCTGCGGGCCTACCTCTGGTACGTGCTGCTGTCGCCGCTGATGCTCAGGGCGCTGCGCCGCTTCCCGATGGTGACGCTGTTCGCCCCGCTGGCGCTGGTGATCGCCATGAACGCGTTCTTCACCGGGCAGGACTTCCCCTACGGACGCGTCTGGGAGACCGTCAACGACTTCGCGATGTTCGGCTCCTGCTGGATCCTCGGCATGGCCCACCGGGACGGGCTGCTGCGGCGGATCCCGCAGTACGTGGTGCCGTCGATCGCGCCGCTGATCATGGTGGCGGGCTTCTGGTACCTGCAGACCCGGCCGGTGGATCCCACCCAGCCGACCGACATCGAGGTCTGGCCGATCGCGCAGGCGCTGTGGTCCTTCGGCTTCGTCGCGCTGCTGCTGCACATCAGCCCGTCCTGGGAGCAGTGGCCGCCGCGGCTGGAGCGCTGGAACGGCCTGGTGGGCCTGCTCAACTCGCGGGCCGTCACCGTCTACCTGTGGCACGTGCCGGCGCTGGTGCTGGCCTTCCCGCTGATCGACCCGCTGTGGGACGTCGACTTCTTCTACCAGCACCTCAGGTGGCTGCTGACCAGTGAGTGGTTCAGCCTGCTGGTGGCGATCCCGGTGCTCGTGGTGCTGGTGGCGGCCCTCGGCTGGGTGGAGGACGTGGCGGCGAAGCGCAAGCCGCGGCTGTTCCCGTACCCGCGCCGTCCGCGCGGGCGGCGGCGGATCGGCTGACGGCGCCGGTCAGTCGATCTGGAGGGCCAGGTAGAAGTCGACCCGGTCCTCCAGTCGGGACAGGTCGCGGCCGGTGAGCTCCTCGATCCGCCCGATCCGGTAGCGCAGCGTGTTGACGTGGACGTGCAGCTGGGCGGCGCAGCGGGTCCAGGAGCCGTCGGCGCGCAGGAACGCGGCGAGGGTGTGCAGCAGGTCGGCCTGGTGCTCCTGGTCGTAGGCGGCGACGGGGTCGAGCAGCCGGGCCCGGAAGGCGCGCCGGACCTGGTCGGGGACGGCGGCCAGCAGCAGGACGTGCGAGGCGAGTTCCTCGGGTCCGGCGACCCGGATCCGGCCGGGGCGGGTGTCGGCGATCCGGCGGGCGTGCCGGGCCTCTTCGAGGGCGCCGCGCAGGCCGCCGGGTTCGGTGGCGGGTTCGCACACGCCGACGGTGATCCGGGCGTCGTCGTCGAGTCCGGCGTCCAGTGGGGCGAGCCGGGCGCGGACGGCGTCGGCGGGGACGGGGGCGTCGGGGGCGGGCAGCAGGGCGACGGCGCCGGCGGGGCCGGGGGCGGCGACCAGGGCGGTGGCGGGCAGGGCCTCTTCGAGGATCGGGCGCAGCGCGCCGTCGGGCAGGCCGGTGGCGTGGGCGGACAGCACCAGCCAGCGCGGGTGGTCCTGGTGGGTGGCGGCGTGCAGGGCGCGGGCGATCTCGGCGGGGTCGGCGGCGTGCCGGAGCAGGGTGAGGAGTTCGTCGGCGATCCGGCGGCGCAGGCGGCGGCCGTCGTCGCGGCGGGTGCGTTCGGCGGCGACCAGGCGGGCCAGGTTGTCGGCGAGCTGGCGGCGTTTGGCGGGCCAGTCGGCGAGGTCGCCGGCGAGGACCAGGAACCAGTCGGCGAGCGGGGAGGCGGTGGCGCCTTCGGCGGCGGGCAGCAGGGAGTAGGCGCCGTCGGCGAGGCGGACCCGGTGCGGGGGGCGGTGGCCGCGGTGCTGGGCGGCGAGGTGGGCGCGGGCGAGGCGGTCGCGGTCCTCGGGGGCGAGGCGGTCGGCGGGTCCGGCGATCACCCGGCCGGTGGGGGTGAGCACCCAGCAGTCCAGGTCGAGGTCGCCGCCGAGCAGGTCGAGGACGGCGTCGAGGCCGCCGGCGCCGCCGGCGGAGACCAGCAGCCGGTGCCGGTCGACCAGGGCGGCGAGGTCGGCGGCGCGCCCGGCGGAGACGTGCCGGCCGACGTATTCGGTGACGGTGCCGAAGGCGATGTCGTCGGGGACGGCGAGCAGCGGCAGGCGCTGGCGCCGGCAGGCTTCGACCAGGTCGTCGGGGACGGGTCCGACCTCGACCTCGCCGGCCCCGAGCGCGGCGGCGCCGCCGGCCACCAGGGTGCGCACGAAGCGCTCGGAGTCGGCGGGGGCGGTGCGCCACAGCATGCCGGTGAGGACGAGTTCGCCGCCGTGCAGGAACCGGCCCGGGTCCTGGAGGTCGGTGGTCATCACCGAGGTGACCTGCCGGTCGAGCTCCTCCGCGCCGGCGAGCAGGCGCAGCCGGGGTGCGCCGGGGGCGAGCAGGTCGCGGACGCGCATGGAGGGGGCCCTTCGTGACGGTGCGGCGGGTGGTGCGGGTGCTTCGTGGGGGTGATTCCGGGGCGGGGACGGCCCAGGGTGACCCGGTCGGGCCCATGGATCGTCCACATTGGACGAACGTACAGGACAGTGCGGTGGCGCACCGTCGGCCCTCATGCCATCGGTGACTGCCGGCGGCCCCTTCGGCGGCGGTTCACTGGCCTGCAGGCCGCCCGGTCCGGCCCGGCCGGGCCCGGCCGGGCCCCGCCGGGGCGTCCGGCCCGGGCGTGCGGCCGCGGCGGGCGCCCGC
>NZ_JBSGDD010000017.1:0-96836 GCF_053602195.1 Kitasatospora sp. NPDC004531
GCCAGTCCACCGGCGAGGACGAACAGACAGTCAACGAGCATCGGACGCCACCTGATGAGTCGGGATGCAGATCCATGGCCGCCACCGTAGCGGCGCCGGCCCCGGGGCGGATCGGACCGGGGGACGACGGCGGCCGTCGTCCCGGGGTGCGACGGCCGCCGCCCGGGTTCTGTCCCCCGGTCCGACGCGGCGCGGGCCCGCCGCGCAGGAGGGTGTGCGGGTCCGATGGAGAGGGAGACGCTGTGATCGAGGCACGTGAGGTGGGCCGGCGCTACCGGGGCGGCTGGGCGCTGCGGGGCTGCACGCTGGAGGTGCCGGCCGGCCGGATGGTGGGCCTGGTCGGGCCGAACGGGGCGGGCAAGAGCACGCTGCTGCAGTTGACGGTCGGTCTGCTGGGCGTGAGCGAGGGCGAGTTGCGGGTGCTGGGCGGCGGCCCGCCGTCGGGCGCGCGGCTGGCGCGCCTCGGCTTCGTCGGCCAGGACGCCCCGGTGCAGCGGTCGTTGACGGTCGCCGAGCACCTGCGCCTGGGCGCCCGCCTGAACCGCCGCTGGGACGGGCCCTGGGCGCGGCGCCGGATCGACGCCCTGGGCCTGGATCCGGCCCGCCGGGCCGGCCGCCTGTCCGGCGGCCAGCGCGCCCAGCTCGCCCTGACCCTCGCCCTGGCCAAGCGCCCGGAGCTGCTGGTGCTGGACGAGCCGGTGGCGGCCCTCGACCCGCTGGCCCGCCGGGAGTTCCTGGACGCCCTGGCGCGGGCCCGCGCGGAGAGCGGCGCGACGGTGCTGATGTCCTCGCACCTGGTCTCCGACCTGTCCCGGGACTGCGACCACCTGATCGTGCTCGGCCGCGGCCGGGTGCGGGCGGCCGGCCCGCTCGCGGAGCTGCTGGCCGGCGGCCGCGACCTGGAGGAGTACGTGCTGGAGCAGCTGGAGGAGGCCCGATGATCTGGTTGACGTGGCGCCAGTACCGCGCGCCGGCGTGGACGGCGCTGGCCGTGCTCGCCGCCGCCTGCGCGCTCTACCTGCCCGCCGCGGGCCGCCTCGCGGACCTGTACGACTCCGCCGGGCTGCCGGGCTGCGCCGGGACGGGCGAGGACTGCGCGCGGGCCCGGTCGGCGTTCGCCGCCTCGGTGCAGGCCGACAGCAGCGTCACCGTGCTGTTCTACGCCGGCGTGGTGCTGCTGCTGATCCTCCCGGCGGTGCTCGGCATGTTCGCCGGAGTGCCGCTGGTGGCACGGGAGTTGGAGTCGGGCTCGTTCCGCCTGACCTGGACGCAGGGTGTCACCCGCACCCGCTGGCTGACCGTCCGGCTGGCGCTGGTCGGCGGCGCGGCCGTGCTCTGGTCGGGGCTGCTGTCGCTGGTGGTGAGCCGGTGGGCGGCGCCCCTGGACCGGGCGGCGGCGCTGCCCGGCGGCGGCGAGGACGTCCTGCCGGGGCGGTTCGGGCCGCTGGTGTTCGCGGCGCACGGCGTGGCGCCGGTGGGCTGGGCGCTGTTCGGCGTCGCGGTGGGCGTGGCGGCGGGTCTGCTGCTGCGCCGTCAGGTCCCGGCGATGGCGGTGACGCTGGTGGCGCTGGCGGCCGCGCAGGCGCTGGTGCCGCTGCTGGTGCGCCCGCACCTGGCGGCGCCGGCGCGGGCGGACAGCGCGCTGGTGCTGTCCGCGGAGCAGCGGGGGACGATCCGGATCGACGGCCGGCGGATGTACGTGTCCACTCCGGTGTCGCTGCCGGGCGCCTGGGTGGTGTCGGTGCGGACGCTGACCGCCGACGGCCGGCCGTACACCGCCGCCGCCCCGGACGTCTGCCGTCCGGACATCGGTTCGCTGCCGCAGTGCCGGGAGGCGATCGACGCGATGCACCTGACGCAGCGCGTCGAGTACCAGCCGGCCGGCCGCTACTGGCCGTTCCAGTGGGCGGAGGCGGGGGCGCTGGCGCTGCTCTCGACGGCCCTCGCCGCGGGCTGCGCCGTCCGCCTGCGCCGCGGAGTGCCGGCGTAGCGGGCCTCAGCGCCCGGTCCAGCCGAACCAGGTGAAGTGGTTCAGCGGCCAGACCACGGCGCTGGTCGGGCCGACCAGGTCGGCGACGGGGACGGCCCCGCCGCCGGGCTCGTCGCGGTGGTAGCGGGAGTCGGCGGAGTCGCTGCGGTGGTCGCCCTCCACCCAGACGTGGTCGGCGGGGACGGTGACGGGGCCGAAGTCCAGGCCGGCGCAGGAGTCGTCGCCGGGGTGCAGGTAGGGCTCGGCGACGGGCTGCCCGTCGACGGTGAGGGTGGTGCCGCGGCAGGCGACGGTCTGGCCGCCGGTGGCGATGACCCGCTTGACCAGGTAGTCGTCGCCGGGCGGCAGCAGCCCGATCGCGCTGAGGCCGGAGTGCAGGGCGCCGGTGACGGCGTTGTCGTCCTTCGGCGCGGGCGGCAGCCAGCCGCCCGGGTCCTTGAACACCACCGGCTCGCCCGGCTGCGGTTCCCAACCGGTCAGCGGGGCGAGCTTGTTGACCGCGACCCGGTCGCCGACCTGGAGGGTGTTCTCCATCGAGCCGGACGGGATGGAGAACATCTGGAACAGGCAGGATTTGATCACCACCGCGACCAGCAGACCGACGGCGATCATCACGGGCAGTTCCACGTACCAGGGCCGGCGCTTGCGCCAGCCCTTCGCCTGCGTGGTCTCCTCGGTCACCGCAACCGACACCGACACCGCCTCCTCCGAAGGACAGCACGCTAACCCGCCCGCCGGACGGCGCGAAATCGGGCCCTTACGCGGACCGGACAACGCCCCGTCAGGCGTCGGCGCGGCCGCTGTCCTCGGCGATCGCCTCGTGGTGCCTGATCACCTCGGCGATGATGAAGTTGAGGAACTTCTCCGCGAACACCGGGTCGAGGCGGGCGCTGACGGCCAGTTCGCGCAGCCGGGCGATCTGCCGGCGCTCGCGCTCCGGGTCGGCGGGCGGCAGCCGGTGCTCGGCCTTGAGCCGGCCGACCTGCTGGGTGGCCTTGAAGCGCTCGGCGAGCATGTGGACGACGGCGGCGTCGATGTTGTCGATCGACTCCCGCAGGCGGGTCAGCTCGACCCGCACGGCGGGGTCGATCTCCGTCGGGGCGGGGGTGGGCTGGTCCGTCATGGGGGTGGCTCCGATGCGGGTCGGGTGGGTTCCCGGGCGCGGCGGGGCGCGGCGGACGGGCCGACCCGGGCGCGGGCGAACGGCCAATCTAACAGGGCAAACACGCCCTTCTCGCCCCTGTCGCCGGCACGTTCCGGGATGTGGGACGGCCCTGGGACATCCGTCCCGCGCTGCTCCGCCGGGATCGGCCGGGCAGGCCCTAGGCTGGGCGGGCCGCGGCCGCAAGTGCGGTCGCGGGTGGAGCAGTTCGGACCGGCAGTTCCCCTTACAGGAGGTACCTGATCGTGGCAACGACCCGCACCGCGCACACCGAGTGGGAGGGCAACCTGCTCGACGGCAAGGGCCTGGTGACCTTCGACTCCTCCGGCGCCGGCGAGTTCCCGGTGTCCTGGCCGTCCCGCGCCGAGGCGGCGAACGGGAAGACCAGCCCGGAGGAGCTGATCGCCGCCGCGCACTCGGCCTGCTTCTCGATGGCGCTCTCGCACGGCCTGACGGGCGCCGGCAACCCGCCGGCCAAGCTGGAGACCAAGGCGGACGTGACCTTCCAGCCGGGCACCGGCATCACCGGCATCCACCTGACCGTGGTCGGCACCGTCCCGGGTCTGGACGAGGCGGGCTTCGTGAAGGCCGCCGAGGACGCGAAGGCGAACTGCCCGGTCAGCCAGGCGCTGGCCGGCACCACCATCACGCTCTCCGCGTCGCTGGCCTGACCCGCCGTACCCGGACGATCCCGTCCGACCTGCCAACGCTCACGCGCCGTCACGGCGCGTGAGCGTTGGCGTACGCCCCCGGCGTGCACCAAATCCGGTGTGCGCCGGGGGTCTCGCACGTAATGTCGGATGACATCTGCGGACAATCCGCCCGAATCACCCCGGCGGCGGTCGCGCACAGTTACACCGGCGGCCTATGATCGGCGGGCGTGGCCCGAGGCCGCCGACAGCTCCCCGGTCAACGGCCCGGGGCCGGCGGGGCGGAGCGAGGGCCGCGGGCCGGTCTCCGCCCGCATGGGTGTCGGCCGTGATCAGTGGCAGCAGCGGACGGGAGCGTGCCGTGCCGGGCCGGAACGTCGGGGCCGACGCACACCATCGGGGTGGGCGGCCCGAAACGCCGCGCCCGCAGGAGGGCGCGCACTCCCCTGCCCCGGGCGCCGCCCCGTCCCAGACCTGCGCCGCCTGCGGCAGCTCGCTGAGCGCCGACGCCGTGCACCTGGCCGACGCGCTGCGGGCCAGCGAGTCGCGGTTCCGCGCCGCGTTCTCCGACGCCGGCATCGGCATGGCGCTGATCGACACCGACGACTTCGTGATCGAGGGCAATCCGGCGTTCGCGGCGATGCTCGGCCGGGAGACCGGCGAGCTCCCCGGCATGCACATCCACCAGATCATCGACCCGGAGGACCCGTCCCGCCGCCGCTACCGCGAGCTGGTGCGCGGCGAGCGCGACCGGATGCGCACCGAGAAGCGGCTCAAGCACTGCGGCGGGCGCGAGGTCTGGGGCCGGGTCACCGTCTCGCTGATCCGCGACGGCGCGGGGCTCCCCTACTACACGCTGGTGATGGTCGAGGACATCACCGAGCAGCGGCAGCTCGGCGACCGCCTGGCCTACCAGGCCCTGCACGACCCGCTGACCAGGCTGCCGAACCGGACGCTGTTCTTCGAACGGCTGGAGGCGGCGTTCAAGCCGGTCGGGCAGGCCGGGCCGAAGGAGCCGGAGGGCGAGCCCCGGATCGGGCTCTGCTACGTCGACCTGGACGGCTTCGCGGCCATCAACGAGACCCTCGGCCACCACATCGGCGACCAGCTGCTGGTCGCCGTCGCGGCCCGGCTGGAGCACGGATTCGGCGGCGGCGAGGGCCAGTTGGTGGCCCGCCTGGGCGGCGACGAGTTCGCCGTGCTGGTCACCGACAGCGCCGGCCACCAGCAACTCACGCACCTGGCCGCCGGGTTGATGGACGCCCTGGAGCGGCCCTTCGAGGTGGCCGGGCACCGGCTGACGGTGACCGCCTCGATCGGCGTGGTGGAGCGCCCGGTGCGCGGCTCCACCCCCACCGACCTGATCCGCGACGCCGACTCCACCCTGTACTGGTCGAAGGCCGACGGCCGCGCCCGCTGGACGCTGTACGACCGCGACCGGGGCGCCGACCAGCTGACCCGCCACCTGCTGGCGACGGCGCTGCGCCCGGCCGTGGAGCGCGGCGAGTTCGTCGTCGAGTACCAGCCGCTGGTGGGCCTGGCGGACGGCGCGGTGCACGGCGCGGAGTCGCTGGTGCGCTGGCTGCACCCCCGCTACGGCCTGCTGTCGCCGGACCGTTTCATCCCGCTCGCCGAGGAGTCCGGGGCGATCGTGCCGCTCGGCAAGTGGGTGCTGGAGGAGTCCTGCCGCCAGGCCCGGCGCTGGCTGACCGAGTTCCCGGACGCGGAGACCTTCGTCTCGGTGAACCTGGCCGCCCGTCAGATCTGGGACTCCGACGTGGTCGCGGACGTCGCCGAGGTGCTGGAGCGCACCGGGCTGCCGGCCCGGCTGCTGCAGCTGGAGATCACCGAGAGCGCGATCCTCGGCCCGAGCGGACGCCCGCTGCAGGCGCTGCAGGCGCTCGCCGACATGGGCGTGCGGATCGCCATCGACGACTTCGGCACCGGCTACTCGAACCTCGCCTACCTGTCCCGGCTGCCGGTGCACGCGCTGAAGCTCGACGGCACCTTCATCGAGGCGTTCCGGGAGAGCGCTCCCGGCGACGGCGGGCGGCGGCGGGCCGCCGACGAGCAGATCGTCGGCGCCGTCGTGCAGCTGGCGCACGCCCTGGGCCTGACCGTCACCGCCGAGGGCATCGAGAACGCCGCCCAGGCCGAGCGGCTGCGCCAGACCGGCTGCGACACCGCCCAGGGCTGGTACTTCGCCCGCCCCGGCGGCCCCGACCGGATCGCGCAGATACTGCGGGAGCGCTCCCTCAGCTCTTCGTGAGCCCGTACGCCTCGGCGATCAGGCCGTAGGAGGCCAGCCGGTTCCGGTGGCCGTGGATGTGCGAGGTGACCATCAGCTCGTCCGCGCCGGTGCGGCGGCGCAGCGCCTCCAGCCCCTCGGCGACCTCGGCGGGCGTGCCGAGCACCACGTTGGCCAGCCAGGACTCCATGAAGTCCTCCTCGACCATGGTGTACGGGTGCGCGGCGGCCTCCTCCGGGGTGGGGATCGGCCCCGGCCGGCCCTGGCGCAGCCGCAGCATGCCGAGCCCGGCCGAGCGGGCCAGCCACAGCGCCCGCTCGGTGCTCTCGGCGGCGACGGCGCTGACGCCGATCAGCGCGTACGGCTCGTCCAGCACCTCGGACGGGCGGAAGGTGTCCCGGTACAGGTCGAGCGCGGGGACGGTGTTGGCGGCGCTGAAGTGGTGCGCGAAGGCGAACGGCAGGCCGAGCCGGGCGGAGAGCTGCGCGGAGAAGCCGGAGGAGCCGAGCAGCCAGACCGGCGGGCGGGAGGCCGAGCGCGGCACCGCCTCCAGCCGGGCGTAGGGGTGGCCGTCGGGGAAGTCGCCGTCCAGGAAGTGGGTGAGTTCGGCGAGCTGGCGGGGGAAGTCGTCGGCGCCGTCGGCGAGGCCGCGGCGCAGCGCGCGGGCGGTGGCCTGGTCGGTGCCGGGGGCGCGGCCGAGGCCGAGGTCGATCCGGCCGGGGTGCAGGGCCTCCAGCAGGCCGAACTGCTCGGCGACGGAGAGCGGGGCGTGGTTGGGGAGCATGACGCCGCCGGAGCCGAGCCGCAGGGTGCTGGTGTGCGCGCCGAGGTGGGCGAGCAGGACGGCGGGCACCGAGGAGGCGACGCCGGGCATGCCGTGGTGTTCGGCGACCCAGAAGCGGTGGTAGCCCCAGGTCTCGGCGTGCCGGGCGAGTTCGGTGGTGGCGGCGAGCGCCTCGCCGGCGGTGTGGCCGACCCCGACGGTGGCGAGGTCCAGGATGGACAGCGGGGCGGGCGCGGTGCCGGACGCCCGGCCGCGGATCCGGTCCTCGTCGCCGGGGTGGCTGCCGGTCGGTGCGGTGCTCATGCGGTGTGTCCTCCTGGTGGCCCGGCCGGGCGCCCGGGCGTTCGTCGGAGGACAACCCGCCGGCCGGGCCGGCTGTTCCCGCCGCACGGCGCCCCGCGGCTGCTGGCGAGTTCACGCCAACGCGGGAAGTCGCCAGTGGCGGTGGTCGAGCCGGCGGCGGGGATGCGGCAGGCTGGTGATCGTCGCGGACGCCCCACCGGCTCCGCGCACCGCACCGGACCGGCGGGCTCGACCAGCGCCGCCCGTCCTCTCCGAGCCCCCGCAGCGGCACCCCGCCGGGGGCTCTCAGCCATGCCCGGGCTCATGTGCGACATCCCACACGGGGGTGCTTCAGGTGATGAAAGGTGTCCGCGCTAGCGTTGACCCCTGTTGCAGCTGCCTCTCCCCCGGGCGTGCTGGAGGGAGAGAACCAATGGACGCCAACGCGGTCGTCGCACCGGCGTGGTACTGCGCGCTGGCCATGGTCGCCGTGCTCGGTGACGCCTTCCTGCCCTTCCTGCCCAGCGGGACGCTGGTGATCCTGGCCGTGCTGAAGACCGGGCAGGTGGGCGGCTCGCCGCTGCCGCTGGCCGCGGGCGTGGCGGTGGCCTCCTTCCTGGGCGACCTGCTGCTGCTCAACCTGGCCCGGCGCGGCGCCCCCGCCGTGAACCGCCGCCTGGAGCGCCGGCCGCGGCTGGCCGCCAACGTGGCCCGGGTGCAGCACGCCCTGACCGGCCGCACCACCAGCCGGACGGCGGCGGCGATCGTCATCGTGGCGCGCTTCGTCCCGGCCGGCCGGACGGTCCTGGACCTGGCGGTGGGCCACTCCCCGAACCGCCCGTGGACCTTCCTGCGCTGGTCGGCGGTGGCCGCGGTGGTGTGGGCAGCGTACATCGTCAGCCTCGGCTGGCTGAACCTGCACTGGTTCGACGCCGAGTGGCTGAGCCTGGTGATCTCCTCGCTCGCGGCGACGGTGATCAGCAGCCTGGTGGTCCAACTGGTGCGCCGGCGCCGCAGACTGGCGGTGCTGGTCGAGGGCGAACCGGCCTAGCAGGGCTTTTGTGTCTCAGGACGGCAACAGGGCGGCCCCGGCGGGAGCCGCCGGAACTCTCCCCGCGTGGTGACTGGTTGAGGGTGGGCGGCATTGGACCGGCCCTCCCGGGCATGCCATCCTTGGGTGGCGAAACCGTCAAATTGTCCGATTTTGCCAGAAGTTGACCTCCGGAGCCGCGCGGCCGGCGTCCGGATTCCTTCTGGTCGGGCCCACTGCGGCAGGGGAGACCATGAGCACCATCTCGCGCAGGACAGTGCTGTCCGCGACAGCGGCCACCGCGGCCCTGGGGGCCGTCGCGGCCTGTTCGAGCGGGGGTGGCGCGAGCGGCCGCCCGGGTTCCGACGCGGGCGCGGGCAGCGGCGGCGGCAGCGGCACGCCCTCGCCCGGCCGGCCCACCGCCAAGGGCACCCCGATCGGCGACGGCTCGAACGCCGACACCGGCCCGCAGCCCAACCAGCCGAAGCCGGAGAAGCTGAAGCCCGGTGAGACGCCGCCGCAGTTCGTGGTGTTCTCCTGGGACGGCGCGGGCGGCACCGACGACAACCAGTTCGCCCGGTTCCTCAAGGTCGCCGAGGAGCACAAGGCCACCATGACGTTCTTCCTCTCCGGCATCTACACGCTGCCGAAGGAGAAGGCGTCCCTCTACCACCCGCCGAAGCACTCGCAGGGCGCCTCCGACATCCCGTTCCTGTCCGAGGGCGCCGTCCGCAACACGCTGAAGCTGATCAGCCAGGCCTGGCTGGCCGGCCACGAGATCGGCACCCACTTCAACGGCCACTTCTGCTCGACCCGCTCCGACGGCAACGGCGTCAACAAGTGGACGCCGGAGGACTGGGAGAGCGAGATCTCGCAGGCCGTCGACTTCGTCACCCGCTGGAGGACCAACACCGGCATCACCGACGTCGACCCGCTGCCCTTCGACTACAAGAAGGAGCTGATCGGCGGCCGCACCCCCTGCCTGGAGGGCCAGAAGACGCTGCTGCCGACCGCCGCCAAGCTCGGCTGGAAGTACGACGCCAGCTCGCCGGGCGGGCAGCAGATCTGGCCGCAGAAGGTGCAGGACGGCAAGATCTGGGACTTCCCGCTGCAGGGCATCCCGTTCCCCGGGCACAGCTTCCAGGTGCTGTCGATGGACTACAACATCCTGGCCAACCAGTCCGCCGGCTCCACCAAGGGCGACCCGGCCAAGTACGGCCAGTGGCGCGACCAGGCCCGGGACGCCTACCTGGCGGGCTTCGAGCGCGCCTACACCACCAACCGCGCGCCGTTCTTCGTCGGCAACCACTTCGAGCAGTGGAACGGCGGCATCTACATGGACGCCGTCGAGGAGACCATCAAGCAGATCTCCGGCAAGCCGGACGTCCGCCTGGTCTCCTTCAAGCAGCTGGTCGAGTGGATGGAGGCGCAGGATCAGTCCACGCTGCGCAAGCTGCGCACCCTGGGCGTCGGCCAGGCCCCGGCCGGCGGCTGGCAGGCGTTCCTCGGCACCGCCTGACGGTCCGGCGGCTCGACCGCCCCGGCCGCCGCGGGGCGCGGCCGGGGCGCGCGCCGCGGGTAGCGGGCCCGCACGGCGGTGGCGATGGTCTGCGACGCCCGCCCGTCGCCGTACGGGGAGGGCACCTCGGCGAGCCGCGCCGTGATGCCCCGGTCGGCGAGCAACTCCCGCAGCGCGGCGTCGAGTTCGGCCCCGGGCCGGGCCAGCCGGGCGAACCCGGCGCGGACCGCCTCGGGGCGCTCGGTGGAGTTGCGGACCACCACCAGCGGCCGCTTGAGCACCGTGCACTCCTCCTGGACGCCGCCGGAGTCGGAGACCAGCAGCCGGCAGTGCCGCGCCAGCGCCAGGAACGCGGCGTGGTCGAGCGGCTCGATCGGCCGCAGCCGCCCCGCGCCGCCGAGCAGCCCGGCGGCGGCGGCCGCGGCCCGGGTGCGGGGGTGCAGCGGCAGCAGCACCGGCAGGTCGAGTCCGCCGAGCTGGCCCAGCAGCCGGGCCAGCCGCCCCGGGTCGTCGGTGTTCTCGGGCCGGTGGACGGTGGCCAGCAGGTAGTTCTCGGGGGTGACGCCGTACCGGGCGAGGACGGCGCGGGCGGCGGCGGCGCCGGGCAGCGTGGCGAGGGTGGCCTCGACCACGGTGTTGCCGGTGACCAGGATCCGCCCGGGGTCGACGCCCTCGCGCAGCAGGTGGTCGGCGGCGGTCCTGGTGGGCGCGCAGTGCAGGTCCGCGAGCGGGGCGATGACCCGCCGGTTGGCCTCCTCGGGCATGTCGCGGTCGAAGGACCGCAGGCCCGCCTCGACGTGCACCACGGGAACGCCCGCGCAGTGCGCGGCGAGCGCCCCGGCGGCGGCCGTGTTGGTGTCGCCCTGGACGATGGCGGCGGCGGGCGGGTGCTCGGCGAAGTGGCGGCTGAGCTCGCCGATCATCCGCCCGATCTGCAGGCCGCGCGGTTCGCCGCCGACGCCGTCCAGCCGGTGGTGCGGGGCGGGCAGGCCGTAGCCGGTGAAGAAGGCGGTGGTGAGCGCCGGATCCCAGTGCTGTCCGGTCCACACGAGTCGGGCGCGCGGCCCCAACAGCCGGGTGATGGCGGCGAGTTTGACGATCTCCGGTCGGGTTCCGAGGACCAGGGCGAGGTCGCGGGAGGTCATGGTGCTCCGTGGGTGGGACGGGATGACGGACCGAGTGCCGAGATATGAACAGAAAAGACTTTTGAATGGCGATCACATGGTCATGACGCCTTCTCGCCGATCACCGCCCGCCGCGCCCTTGTCGACCGTTCGTGTTCCACGACCACCCGCCCGGCCCAACGGCCGCCCGCCGTGACACGCCGTCACCGCCGTTGGCACCGACGGCGGAGCGCCCCCGGCCGCGGCGTCGGGCGTCCGGGTGGACTTCCGCCCGAAGCGCGCGTCGCTGCGGTCTGATGATCTGCCTGGCGGTCACCTTTGGCTCGGCCTGGAAGCCACCGGGTCGAGACGAGAGGAGACGACCGTGTACGGACACATCACCGGCGGAATCCCCCCGGCCGCGGCGGGCGGCGGAGTGCTGGCCTCCACCGGTTCGCCCGGACTCGGCCTGGCCGCCGCCGCGGCCACCGGCCTGCTGCTGGCCGGCGTGCTGCTGGTGCGGCGCGGCCGACTGGCCGCCACCGGGCCCCGCTCCGAGCGCCCCGACCCGGACCGCCGCCCCTGACCGCCCCCGGACCCGGGTGGCGCGCCCGCCGGGTCCGGCCCGTCCGCCCCTCGCGTGGAGCCGCCCATGCCTGCCACCGCCCTGTCCGGACTGCCCGCCCGACCGGCCGCCCGTTCCCGCCCCGGCCTCCTCGGCACGGTGTGCGGCCCGCTCGCCCTCGCCCTGGCCGGCCTGCTGGTCGGCGGCGAACACATGTACCGCAACCTGGAGCTGACCGCCGTCGCCCAGGTGGCCACCCACCTGCTCGGGCTGCGCACCCTGCTGCTGCCGAGCCCGAGCGCACCGGTGCTGTACGCGGGCGGGCCGGACCACTTCGAGCGCGGCATCGCGCTGACCACCGGCTGCAGCAGCGCCCTGCTGATCGCGCCGTTCGCGCTGGTCCTCGGCCTGCTGCTGCTGTTCGGCCACCGCCGCCCGGGACGGCTGCTGCTGGCCCTGGGGCTGGCCGCCGCGCTGCTGGCCGGCACCAACCTGGGCCGGCTCACCCTGATCGTCGCCATGCAGCACCGCTACGGCAGCGCCGGATTCGAGTGGACGCACGTCCTGTTCGGCTCGCTGCTGATGATGGTCGCCGCCCTGGCGGCGCTGCTGCTCTGCCTGGCCGTGGTCGCCCGCGGCTCCGACCCCGCCGAGGACGCCGCCCCGTGAGCCTGCTCGATCTCTCCGTCTGCCTGTCCTTCGTCCTCGGCGTCGGCTTCCTCGCCTACGTCGGGGTGATCGTCTCCGGGTTCCTGCGCGCCCGGCCGGACGCGCCGGGCGATCCGTCCGGCTACCAGTGGCACTTCGCCGTCCCGTGCCGCGACGAGGAGGCGGTGCTCGGCGACACCCTCGACCACCTGCACCGGCTGTTCCCCGCCGCCCGACTGTGGGTGGTGGACGACCACTCCTCGGACCGGACCGCCGAGGTGGCGCTCGCCCGGGCCGCCGCCGGGCTGCCCGTCCACCTGGTGCGGCGCCGGCTGCCGCACGCCCGCACCGGGAAGGGCGACGCGCTGAACGCCGCGTACCACGCGCTGGAGGACTGGCTGCCGGCCGACGCCGACCCCGACCGGGTGGTGCTGACCGTGGTGGACGCCGACGGCCGGCCCTCGCCGAACCTGCTGCACGTGCTGGCCGGGCCGGCCTCGTTCGGCGACCCGGCGGTCGGCGCCGTCCAGGTGGAGGTCCGGATGTCCAACCGGGCGGTGGCCGCACCGCTGCCCGGCCGCAGCCGGGCCGCCAACGCCCGCGCCCGGCTGCTGGCCCGGCTGCAGGACCTGGAGTTCCGCGGGCCGATCTCCGCGATGCAGATCACCCGGCGCCGCACCGGCACCGTCAACGTCGGCGGCAACGGGCAGGCCAACCGGCTCAGCGCGCTGCGCGCGGTCGCCGCCGAGACCGGCAGCCCCTGGGGGACGGCCCTGCTGGAGGACTTCGAGCTGGGCCTGCGAATGATGCTGACCGGCCACCGCAACGGCTACACCACCACCGCCTGGGTCGAGCAGGAGGCGCTGTGGAGCGTGCGGCAGCTGCTCACCCAGCGGGTCCGCTGGGCGCAGGGCTCGATGCAGTGCGCCCGCTACCTGCCGCGGATCTGGGGCTCCCGGGAGTTCACCGCGCTGGGCTTCCTGGAGGTGGGCTACTTCATGGCGCAGCCCTGGCTCCAGGTGGTCGGGATGTTCGCCTACCTGCTGCCGATCGGGGTCTTCGGCTACCACGCCTGGGCCTACCCGGAGTTCACCATGGACTTCCTCACCCACGGCGGCGCGCTGCTGCTGACCATGTACCTGGTGCTGGGGATCGCCGAGTTCGCGGTCTGGGGCCCGCTGTACCGGCGGCGCTGCGAGCGGGACATCGGCCGGGGTTCGGCGCTGGGCTACGGGCTGGCGCTGGCGGTCTACGCGTTCGGGACGTACCTGGTCGCGGTGCGCGCGTTCTGGCGGCTGGTGCGCGGGGAGCGGGGGTGGCACAAGACCGCCCGGACGGCGGCGCGCTGACGGCCCGTCGCGGCCGCTACTCCATTCGACCGGATTTTCCGACTTTTCACATAAATCGCTTGTCGTTCAAGGGAATTGATCGACAGCCAATGGACGGCAGCTCACCCTCTCCCCCAGAAAGGCGGTCCGTTCGTGACCACCGTCTCCACCCGCACCCGCGTCCTCGCCGGCGCAGCCCTCGCGGCAGGCCTGTTCTGCTCCGCCGCACCCGCGTTCGCCGCGCTCACCTCGCCCGAGGCGACGGCGTACGTGGTCTCAGCCGACGCTCTGAACGGCGCGGCGGCCGTGCCGCCGCAACCGCTCTCCACCTATCCCCCCGGCGGCACCCAGACCGAAGTGGGCCTGACCGTCGGCCCGTTCGCGACCAACTCCACGCTGACCGCCACCACCGCGGGCGACCCGACGACCGGCACCTCCTCGGCGTCGGCCACCGTCGACCAACTGGGCCTCACCTTCGGGCCGGGGCTGACCGGGTCGCTGACCGGCGTCAACTCCACCTGTGACGCCACTCCGAACGGGGCCACCGGCAACGGTGTCATCGCGGGCGGCACCGTCACCGTCCTGGGCATCCCGACCACCCTGCAGGCGAACGCCCCGGTCAACACCGCCGTCACCGTTCCCGGCCTCGGGGACCTGATCCTCAACGAGCAGTCCACCGACGCCAACGGCGTGCTGACCGTCAACGCCGTGCACCTCACCCTGCTGCCGGCGCTCGGCGGCGCGAACCTGATCATCGGCCACGTCGAGTGCGGCGGCTCCGTACCGGTGGTGACCGTTCCGATGGTCAACACCCAGGTCGGTGTGATCGGCGGTTCGCTGGCCGCCGCGACCGTGCTCGGCACCCTGTACCTGCGGCGCCGCGCCTGACGCACCGGGCCGGACAGCCGGGCGCCCTCCCCCTCCGGACGCGGAGGCGGAGGGCGCCGGCGTGTGCTCAGACCAGCAGCTCGGCCAGCCGCCCGGACTGGATGATCGAGTAGTGGCTGGTGCCGGCGACCAGCTCGGCCGGGACGGTGAGCCTCGCCGCCGCCAGCCGGCCCTCGTCGTACAGCGCCTGGGGCTCGTTCAGCAGGCCGCGCTCGGCGTACAGGAAGCGGGACGGGACGGTGAGGCGGTGGATCGCGCCGGCGGCCTCCCCGTCGAGCAGGACCTGGGCGCCGTCGGCGGCGATCGCCTCGTGGACGCAGGAGGAGACCAGGTGGGGGGCCTCGCCGATCAGGTCGCGCTGGGTGTAGGCGTCGAGGTCCTCGCTCCAGTCGGCGAACGCGGGGTGCGCCTGCCAGAACGCGCGGTAGGCCTCCCGGCTCTCGAAGGTCATCGACAGCCGGGCCAGCGCCGGGCCGAGCACCGCGGCAAGCGCGTCGTCCTCGCTGACGCCCTCGGGCAGCGGGAAGGTGACCGCGCCGTCGACCAGCAGCAGGTCGGCGAGCAGCTCGGGGTGGCGGACGGCGGTGACGGCGGAGACCCAGGCGCCCATCGAGTGGCCGACCAGCCGGACGGGGCCGGCGTCCAGGCGGCGGATCAGCGCGGCGACGTCCTCGGCGTGCCGGCCCATGCCCCACGGGCCCGGCAGGTCGCGGCTGGCGGCCCGGCCGCGCAGGTCGGGGGCGTACAGCGCGACCCGGCCGTCGAGCAGGCGGGCCAGGCCGCCCCAGGCGAGCGCGTTGGCGGTGATGCCGTGCACGGCGACCGCCACCGGCGCGTCCGGGTGGGCGGCCGGCCAGTGCAGGACGGCGAGGTCGCCGCCGTCGACGGGGACGGTGAGGTGCTGAGGGGCGGTCATGCGGCGCCTTCCGGGACGGCGGTGACGGGGGCCTTGGCGGCCCTGCCGGCGCGGCCGGCCCGCAGCCGGGCGGGCAGCCGGGCCAGGCCGCCGGGCAGCAGGTAGACCACGGCGACGAAGAGCGTACCGAGCAGGAACAGCGGCTGGGAGAGCGGAACCCGCAGCACGGACGGGAGTTCGGCGATCGACGCGGAGTTGGCGAGGTCGCCGAGCCGGTGCGCCGCCCAGGTGTACAGCACGCCGCCGAGCAGCGGGCCCCACCGGGTGCCGGAGCCGCCGAGCACCACCATCACCAGCAGCGCCAGCGTGGCGTCGGAGCTCGCGGCCTGCGGGGTGGCGCCGCCGGTGAGCAGCAGGTAGACCACGCCGCCCGCGCCGGCCAGGCCGCCGGAGACGGTGAACGCGACCAGCTTGAAGCCGTACGGGCGCAGGCCCAGCACCTCGACGCGGCGTTCGTTCTCCCGGATGCCGGCCCACACCCGGCCGGTCGGCGAGGAGACCGTCCAGTGCACCACGGCGAGCGTGACGACCAGGTACAGCACCGCGATCCAGTACAGGTTGGCGGTGTTCTGGATGCCGATCAGCGCGTCGGGCAGGTGCTCGGCGGGCGCCGAGCGGCCCTCCTCGCCGCCGGTCAGGCCGCCGGGGTTGCGCTGCACCAGGATCGCGCCGGCCTGGGCGAAGGCCAGCGTGACCATGGAGAAGCCGATGCCGGTGACCTTCAGCGAGACCGAGCCGAGCAGCAGCGCCAGCGCGATCGAGCAGAGGACGCCGAACCCGGCGGCGGGCACGAAGCCGAGGCCGAACTCCAGCATCGCCAGGTCGGTGGCGTACAGGCCGGTGGCGAAGTACAGGGCGTGGCCGAAGGAGAGCAGGCCGGTGCGGCCGAGCAGCAGGTCGTAGCCGGTGGCGAGGCCGCCGTAGACCAGGCACAGGGCGATCAGCTGGAGGCTGCCGGGGCTGCCGAGCGGGCCGTCCAGCAGGCCGGGCAGCGGCAGGGTGCTGTACGGGGCGACCAGCAGGACGATCAGCAGCGCGAGCGGCCACCAGCGCCGCAGGCGGGTGGTCATGCGAGCCTCCCGGTCAGTCCGCGCGGCTTGACCAGCAGCAGCACGGCGAGCAGGACGACGACGGACAGGTCTCCGAGGCCGGCTGCGGTGTAGTAGTTGGCGAACTGCTGGACCAGGCCGACGCCGACGGAGGCGACGGCCGCGCCGGTGACGGAGCCCATGCCGCCCATCACCACGACCACGAAGGCGAAGATCAGCAGTCCGGTGCCCTGGCCGGGGTTGATCGAGCCGAAGTACAGGCCGGCCAGTGCCCCGCCGAGCGAGGCGGCGGCGCCGCCGATGGCGAAGACCAGGGTGAAGGCCTTGCGGACGTCGATGCCGAGGGCGGTGACCATGGCGCGGTCCTCGACGCCGGCCCGGACGATCAGGCCGTAGCGGGTCTTCGCCAGGAACAGCCGCAGCAGCACCAGCACGACCAGCGCGGCCGCCATCAGCACGAAGCGGTTGACGGGCACGGTCGCGCCGAGCAGGTCGACGGTGCCGGCCAGCGCGGCGGGCTGCGGGAAGGGCCGGGCGTCGGCGCCCCAGATGCCCATGATCAGGGCGGGCAGGGCGAGTCCGACGCCGACGGTGGCGAGGATCTGGTCGCGCGGGCGGGCGTACAGCGGCCGGATCAGGGCGAGTTCGAGCAGCACCGAGGCGGCGGTGCCGACCGCGGTGCCGAACGGGACGGCCAGCCAGAAGCCGAGCCCGCCGTCGGTGGCGGCCCACCAGGCGGCGTACGCGCCGATGGACAGCAGCGCGCCGTGCGCGAAGTTGAGCACGTCCATCAGGCCGAAGATCAGCGAGAGGCCGGAGGCGACCAGGAAGTACAGCGCGCCGAGCCCCAGTCCGGTGCAGGCGAGCAGGACGACGGTGTTCATCAGGGTGTCACCTCGGGTGCGGGGCGGTGGCTGCCGACGCCCAGCAGGCGGCGGGCGGCGTCCTCGTCGGCGAGCAGTTCGCGGGCGTCGCCCTGGTGGGCGGTGCGGCCGTCGGCGAGGACGGCGCAGTGGCCGGCGACCCGGCGGACCAGCGCCAGGTTCTGTTCCACCAGCAGCACGGGGACGGTCTCAGCGGCCCGGGCGAGCACGTCGGCGACCTCGGTGACGATCTTCGGGGCGAGGCCCTTGGTGGGCTCGTCGGCGATGATCAGCCGGTTGCCGTTGAGCAGGGTGCGGGCGATCGCGACCATCTGCTGCTGGCCGCCCGACAGGGTGCCGGCGGCCTGCTTGTGGCGCTGCTTCAGCTCGGGGAAGAGCTCGAAGACCAGGTCGTAGGCGGGCGTCCCGTCCCGCTCGGCGAGGCGCAGGTTCTCGGCGACGGTCAGGCCGGCGAAGATGCCGCGGTCCTCGGGGGCGTAGCCGATGCCCCGGCGGACCACCAGGTGGGTGGGCAGCCGGCCGATGTCGGCGCCGTCGAGGACCACCGCGCCGGTGCGCGGGACGAGGCCCATGACGGCCTTGACGGTGGTGGTCTTGCCGGCGCCGTTGCGGCCGAGCAGGGCGGTGACGCCGGTGGCGGCGACGTCCAGGTCCACCCCGTGCAGGATGTGCAGCCCGTCGATCACCACCTTCAACTCGCGTACCGCGAGCAGGGGTTGCTTCACAGCGCCTCCCCGAGGTAGGCCCCCTGGACGGTTTCGTCGGCCATCACGGCTTCGGGGGTGTCGAGTGCGAGCAGGGTGCCGTGGTGCATCACGGCGAGCCGGTCGGCGAGGCCGAGCAGCACGTCCATGTGGTGCTCGACCATCAGGACGGTGCGGCCCTGCTCCTGGTGGACGGAGCGGATCAGCTCGACCAGGGCGGGCACCTCCTCGGCGCTCACCCCGGCCATCGGCTCGTCGAGCAGGATCAGCCGGGGGTCGCCGACCAGCAGCACGGCGAGCTCCAGCTTCCGCTTGCCGCCGTGCGAGAGGGAGCCGGCCAGGTCGTCGGCCCGGTCGGCGAGGCCGGTGCGCTCCAGGGTCTCCTCGACCTGCGTGCGGTACCGCTCGGCGCGCCGCCAGATCCGGTAGGAGGCGGCGGGCCCGGCGGCGGCCTGGGCGGCGAGGCGGACGTGGTCGGCGACGGTCAGGCCGGGCCACAGCGAGGAGGTCTGGAAGGTCCGGCCGAGGCCCCGCCGGGCCCGGGCGGGCACCGGCAGGGCGGTGATGTCGGCGCCGTCCAGGTGGAGGGTGCCGTGGCTGGCCGGGTAGATCCCGGAGACCAGGTTGAACAGGGAGGTCTTGCCCGCCCCGTTCGGGCCGATGAAGGCGACGAACTCTCCCTCGGCGACGTCGAGGGTGACGTCCTGGACGATCGGGACGCCGCGGACGGACCAGCCGAGGCCGTCCAGCCGCAGGACCGGGGCGGGGGTGCTCATCGCGGTCAGCCCGCCATCTTGGCGACCGGCGGGGCGACCTGCTCGGCGGACAGCACCTTCTCGGCGGTGGGCTTGGCGTCGGCGCCGGTGCCGGACAGCTTCACCTGGAACATCGGCTGGAGCAGCGCGTGGTCCTCGGCGCGGACGGTGAGCCTGCCCTTGACGCCGTCGAAGCTCCAGCCCTCCAGGGACTTCACCAGCGCGTCGGTGTCCGCGTCGGAGCCCTTGTTGGCCTCCAGCGCGTGCACCACCAGCTGCGCGGCGGTGAAGCCGTCCGGGGTGAACAGGTCGGACTTGGAGCCGTTCTTGGTGACGAACTCGTTCATCGCCAGCTCGGCCTCGGTGCCGCCGGCCGCGCCGGAGAAGTAGTGGTTCAGGAAGTCGATCTTCTCGGCGGCGGGGCCGAACAGCGGGTACGAGGCGGCCACGTCGAGACCGGTGACGACCTTGGTCGCGGAGAACACGTCCTGCTGGTTGAGCGAGGTCCACAGCGCGGAGGCGGTGTCGCCGGCCCAGGCCACGAACAGCAGGTCCGGCTTGGCGGCCTTGGCCTGGGTGGCGAACGGCGTCAGGTCGGTGGCGGACGGCGGGGCCAGCACGGCGTCCACGGTCGCCCCCTCGGCGCCGAGGACGTCCTTGACGGCGGCCACGTTGGCCTGGCCGAAGGCGTTGTCCTGGGCGAGGACGGTGACCTTCTTGCCCTTGGCGTCGCCGATGAAGGATGCGGCAGCCCTGGTGTCCTGGTAGGACTGGCGGCCGGAGCGGAAGGTGTACTTGTTCAGGCCGGTGACCTTGTCGGCGGCGGCCGGGCCGCTGATGAACAGCACCTTGTTCTGCGCGGCGATCGGGCCGACCTGGAGGGCCACGCCGGAGGCGGTGGAGCCGGCCAGGATCTTGTAGCCCTTGCCGATCAGGTCCTTGGCGGCGGAGACGGCCTTCGCCGGGTCGCCCGCGTCGTCCTGCTCGGCGATCTCCACCGGGCGGCCGTCCACCGTGCCGGTGCCCTTGGTGGCGTACGCCAGGCCCGCCTTGAAGCCCTCCAGGTACTGCTTGCCGTAGGCCGCCAGCGGACCGGTCTTGGAGTACACCAGGCCGACCTTGACCGGGGTCTTGTCGCCCTTGCCCGCCTCGGCCGAGGTGCCCGCCGTACCGGCCTTGGCGCAAGCGGACGCGAGCAGCACGCAGGCGGCCAGCGCGGCGAGCCTGCGGACGGGTCGTCTGGGGGTGGCGTCCGTGACTGACATGGGGCGGGCTCCTGACGTGCCTGGTCTGGTGGGATGCCGGAACCGTAGGGGGGCCGCCGGGAAGACGACATGTGACGGGAGCACGCATCAGCGGCCCGGACTGTGTGGCCCGGCGACATGTCCGGGCGTCGGCCGCCCGGAGGTGTGCGCCGGGCACATGGATCGCCCCTGCTCCATAGCGTCGTCCGCCATGGAAAGCGCCGGGGCCTGCGGCGAGTGTGGTGCCGCAGTCAGCCCTCCCCCTTCGAGAAGGTGGCCCCCTTGGACAAGGTCCTGGACTCCCCCGCCCGCGCGGTCGGGGACATTCACGACGGCGCGGTGCTCGCCGTCGGCGGCTTCGGCCTGTGCGGCATCCCGTCCACCCTGATCGGCGCGCTGGTGGACGCCGGCACCACCGGACTGCGCGTGGTGTCCAACAACTGCGGGGTCGACGACTGGGGCCTGGGCCTGCTGCTGCGGGCCGGCCGGATCGCCCGGATGACCTCCTCGTACGTCGGCGAGAACAAGGAGTTCGCCCGCCAGTACCTGAACGGCGAACTGGAGGTCGAGCTGACCCCGCAGGGCACCCTCGCCGAGCGCCTGCGGGCCGGCGGCGCCGGCATCCCCGCCTTCTACACCCCCGCCGGCACCGGCACCCAGGTCGAGGAGGGCGGCCTGCCCTGGCGGTACGCGCCCGGCGGCGGCTCGGTCGCGGTGGCCTCCCCGCCGAAGGAGGTCCGCGAGTTCGGCGGCCGCCGCTACCTGCTGGAGGAGGCCATCGTCGCGGACTTCGCCCTGGTCCGCGCCGAGATCGCCGACCGGCACGGCAACTGCGTCTTCCACGCCGCCGCCCGCAACTTCAACCCGCTGTGCGCGACCGCCGGCCGCCGCACGATCGTCGAGGCCGACCGGATCGTCGAACCCGGCGAGATCCCGCCGGACGCGGTCCACCTGCCCGGCGTCCACGTCGACCGGGTGGTCGCCGCCGACCCCGCCGACCGCCGCATCGAGCGCCGCACCGTCAGCACCGCCACCAAGGAGTCCCGATGACCACGCAGCTCGACCCGCGCGAGCGGCTCGCCGCCCGGGCCGCCCGCGAACTGCGCGACGGCCAGTACGTCAACCTCGGCATCGGCCTGCCCACCCTGATCCCCAACCACCTGCCGGCCGGCGTCCACGTCGTCCTGCACTCCGAGAACGGCATCCTCGGCGTCGGCCCCTACCCGCGGGACGCCGACGTCCACCCCGACCTGATCAACGCCGGCAAGGAGACCGTCACCGTCAACCCCGGTGCGGCGTACTTCGATTCGGCGTTCAGCTTCGGCATGGTGCGCTCCGGGCGGATCGACGTCTCGGTGCTCGGCGCGATGCAGGTCTCGGCCTCCGGCGACCTCGCCAACTGGATGATCCCCGGCAAGATGGTCAAGGGCATGGGCGGGGCGATGGACCTGGTGCACGGGGCCCGCCGGCTGATCGTGGTGATGGAGCACACCGCGAAGGACGGCACGCCGAAGATCGTCAATGAGCTCACCCTCCCCGCGACCGGCCGGGGCGTCGTCCACCGCATCGTCACCGACCTCGCCGTCCTCGACGTCACCCCGGACGGTCTCCGCCTGGTCGAACTGGCGGACGGCGTGAGCCTGGAGCAGCTGCGGGCGGCGACGGAGCCGGACGTGCTCGTCCCCTGAGCCCGGAACGCCGCGGGGGCGGTGGGCACCCCCCGTGCCCACCGCCCCCGCGCCGCCCGCTACTTCACGTTCGGGATGCTCCAGTCGATCGCCTTCTGGCCGAAGCCCTCCAGCGCGGCGTTGATCTGCGAGAACGGCTTCGTGCCGAGGAAGGTCTTCTGCGACAGCGGCGACGGGTGCCCGCTCTGCACGACCACGTGCTTCTCGGTGTCGATCAGCGCGAGCTTCTTCTTCGCGTAGCCGCCCCACAGCACGAATACGCACGGCTCCTCGCGGGCGGAGACCGCCTTGATCACCGCGTCGGTGAACTTCTCCCAGCCCTTGTTCTTGTGCGAGTTGGCCTCGTGCGCGCGCACGGTGAGCACCGCGTTGAGCAGCAGCACGCCCTGCTCGGCCCACGGCATCAGGTAGCCGTTGTCGGGCACCGGCAGGCCGAGGTCGGTGTGCAGCTCCTTGTAGATGTTGCGCAGCGACGGCGGGGTCTTCACGCCCGGCAGCACCGAGAAGCTCATGCCGTGGGCCTGCCCGTTGTCGTGGTACGGGTCCTGGCCGAGCAGCAGCACCTTGACGTCCTGGTACGCCGTGGCACTGAGCGCCGAGAACTCCTGCCCGGCGGGCGGGAACACCTCGTGCTCGGCCCGCTCGGCCGCCAGGAACTCCGACAGCTGCGCGAAGTACGGCTTGCCGGTCTCCTCGGCGAGCACCGCGCGCCAGGACTCCGGCAGCTCCAGCGCGCCGCCCACGGACGCCTCGGCCAGCTCCGTCACGTTGAACCTCCCACCGGCCGCGCCGCACGGCGACCGCTCGATCGTCTCCGGGCCCGTGGCGGACCCGCTGCGAAGAACGCTACACAGTCGCGCCGACAGCCCGGGCCTCCCGCCGGACCCGCAGCTCCTCCCAGCCGCTCACGCCGACCAGCACGGCCGCCAGCAGCCCGAGCACGGCCAGCGCGGGCAGCCGGTGCAGCGGGGTGAGCAGCAGCAGCGCGAGCAGCGCGGCGACCAGCAGGCCGGCCGACAGCCGGGTCGGCGAGAGTCGGCGGAACATCATCCAGCGGGTGTAGTTGAAGGCCAGCAGGTACAGCGCGCTGCCGCCGTACAGCAGCCCGAGCGCCCCGCCGCCGAGTGCCGCCCCGGGCCGGGCGACCGTCTCGCCGAAGCCCACCGCGACGGTGATCACCCCGGCGATCAGCGCCAGGTGCCCGTACGAGAACACCCGTCGCAGCACGTCGCGGCGCGAGGTCGCGGTCTCCAGGACGTGCCGCATCGCGTCGGCGGCGTACCCGAAGTACTGCCACCACAGCGCGCAGGAGATCACGAACGCCACTGCCACCGACAGCAGTTGTCCCGGGTGCAGCGGGGCGCCGGCCACCGGGGCGCCGATACCGACGATGGACTCGCCGAGCGCCACCAGCAGGAAGAGGCCGAAACGTTCCGGCAGATGGCCCGGGTGGTAGTC
This sequence comes from Kitasatospora sp. NPDC004531, assembly GCF_053602195.1. Classification (NCBI taxonomy): domain Bacteria; kingdom Bacillati; phylum Actinomycetota; class Actinomycetes; order Kitasatosporales; family Streptomycetaceae; genus Kitasatospora; species Kitasatospora sp. NPDC004531. The sequence continues at coordinate 22,896 of NZ_JBSGDD010000017.1, forward strand.
GACCGCCGCGAGCCGTCGGCGGAACACCAGCGGCGCCGACAGGTCCGCCGTCGCGCCCGCCGCCCACAGCAACTCCCGTGCCGGGGACGGCAGCAGGCCGCCGACCACGAGCAGCGGCCCGCTGACGAACGCGGCCACCCCGTACGGGCCGAGCCAGATCCGCCGCACCCGGCGGGCCAGCAGCCCGATCAGCACCAGCCGGGCCGCCCAGTACGCGCCGCCGAACAGCACGCCCCGGTCGCCGAACGCCCCCGGCAGGGCGAGCGCCATGAACAGCCCCGCCAGGCCCACCGCGAAGATCCCGATCCGGTCGCGCGGGTTGTCCACGTCCCGGATGTTGGCCTGCACGGTGGTGCCCACCCAGCACCAGTACACCGGCACGAACGCCACCAGGGCCCGTCCGCAGCCCGCCCAGTCGTGGTGGTGGTGCAGCAGCGCCGACACCTGCGTCACCGCGAACACGAACACCAGGTCGAAGTAGAGCTCCGCCCAGGTGACGCGCTTCTCCCCCATCCCAACTCCCCCGCACCGCACCCGTTTTGACGCCCCAGCCCGGGGGCGACCGGCACAGGGTACCCGGACCGTGACCCGGTGCCCCCTGACGGTCCGTCCGTTCGTACCGCTATCTTGAACGCGGCCAGTGCCACGGGCGGGCCACCACGGGGGTGGGTCCGCCAAGGGGGAGGGGGATCGGTGATGAGCGACGTCTCCGGCAACGGATGGTCGGGGTTGATCTACAACGCGGTGTCGGCGGCGACGGCCGTGCAGACGCAGTCCATGGTCGCCGCTTCGCAGGCCCAGGCCCTGATCAGCCAGGTCGGCGGCGGGGCGGTGCAGGTCGAGGTCGAGAACCTGCAGACCTTCAAGAACAAGGTCGACCAGATCCTGCGCGAGCTCGACGGCTCGCCCGCCAGCCACGGGCAGCTCTCCCAGCAGCAGTTGGCCTCCGGACAGCTCGGCCAGAACTTCGGCCAGGCCGGCGACCTGATGACCGCGTACAACAACGTGCACAGCAACCTGGAGCAGCTCTCGCAGCACCTCGCCGCCCAGATCGCGGCGATGAGTTCCAGCATCGGCCGCGCCGCCGGCACCTACAGCACCGCGGACGCCGAGCAGGAAGCCCGGTTCAGCGCGATGGCGAACACCGGCTCGCCGGCCCCGGCCGCCGACCCGAGGGCCGCGTACTCGGCCCCGCAGGCACCGGCCACCGGCACCCGGCAAGGCGCATACTGACGAGGTCTCCGGCAACGGGGAAACGGGGGAGATGACAGATGACCGAGAGGCGTTTTGTGCGGGCGGTCCGCCACGAGGGCGGGATCGACGGCGCCAGCCACCAGGAACTGCTCACCATGGTCCAGCACACGGACCCGATCGCCGTCATGCAGGTGAGCCAGCGACTGCTGGAAGCCGCCAACAAGATGGACGAGATCAGCAACGAGCTGCACGCGCACATGAGCGGCCTCGACTGGCAGGGCGACGCGGCCGAGAGCTTCAAGACCTGGGGCAGCAAGGTCTCCTCGTCCACCATGGAGCTCGCCTCGTACTCGCGGAACGCCGGCACGTACATGGCCTCCGCCGGTGAGACCCTCGCCGCCGTGAAGTCCGGCATGCCGCCGGTGCCGCACCAGGACATGGAGACCGTCAGCCGCTACGACGGGCAGCCCAACGGCGCCGTCAGCACCGGCGGGGCGATCATCGGCAGCGTGATCCCGGGCGTCGGCGGGGCGATCGGCAGCTGGGGCGCGAACAAGATCGCCGACATGGTCGACTCCGACTGGGTCACCAAGGAGGAGGCGCAGGCGGCGCAGCGGCGGGTCGAGCAGGCGCACAACGAGGCCGTACAGCAGATGACCCGGCTGACGCAGGCGTACGAGCAGTCGACGACGCGGCTCAACTCGGTGCCGCCGCCGGTGTTTCCGCCGTTGCCGGAAGGCACCGGTGGGCGTACGGACCTGGTGGACGTCCCGATCGGCGGGGACGGTGGTGGCGCCGGTCGTGGCCCCGGTGGCGGTACCACGATGCCGCAACCGCCCCGGGTGGCTCCGCCGGCGCCGCCGAGGCAACCGCTGCCGACGCCCGCGCCGAGCCCGGCGCCGAATCCGCCGCACCCGGGGCAGACGCCCGGACCGCCGCACAACCCGGTTCCGATGCCCGCCCCGGGGCCGACGCCTCCGATGCCTCCCGGTCCGGTCAAGGACCCGGGTACGGGACTCGACAGCACGCCCACCGCGCCGACGCTTCCGAACCCGAGGACTCCGCTCCCCGGCGGCGGCGGGATCGGCTCGGGCGACTACGGCGGCAGCGGCACCGGGACCGGCCCTGTGCACGGTGGTGGCTACCCGGGTGGTGGCGTCCCGATCGGTGGCGGCTATCCGGGCGGTGGCACGACCGGCGGTGGCCGGGTCGGTGGCGGCACACCGGGCACCGGTGGCGTGCCGGGTACCGGTGGTGCCCCCGGTGCGGGCGGTCGGACCGGCGGGGCCGCTGCGGCGTCCGCAGGCACCGGCCAGGCCGGACGCGCCGGTACCCCGGGCATGGGCGGCATGCCGCACGGCGGTGGCGGCATGGGTGGCGGCGGCGGTGCCGCGGGCGGTGCCGGTGGTGCGCGCGGCGGCGGCCTGGTCAGCCGGGCCGGCGGCACCGTGGGTGGACAGCGCGGGCCTGCCTCGGGCCGCGAGTTCACGCCGGGCGGCACCGGGCTTCGCGGCCGGGCCGAGCGCGGCGCGGACGGCCGGGCGGGGCAGGGCGGGTTCGGCGGCGGCATCGGCGGTGCGAACCGCAAGGGCAAGCCGCAGGGCAAGCGCCCCGACTACCTGACCGAGGACGAGAACACCTGGACGTCCGGCATGGGCCCGGTCAACCCGAATGTGATCGAGTAAGGACCGCATCGCTGCCCGGCCGCAGGGGAGTTCCGCCCTTGCGGCCGGGCAGCACCGTGCGGACATGACGGCGTGTGAAGGAGCAGGGGATGCGGCGAACGGGCGGGGCGGGACGGGGGCAGCGGTTCGCCGCAGCGGCGGCGGTCGCCGGCGTCCTGTGGGGGTGGACGGCGGGACCCGCGCTCGCGGCGGACTCGATCCGCGAACAGCAGTGGCACCTGGACGCGATGCACGCCGACGAGATGTGGCGGACCAGCACCGGGTCCGGCATCACCGTGGCCGTGATCGACTCCGGAGTGAAGGGCGACGCACCCGACCTGGCCGGGCAGTTGGTGGCCGGTACGAACCTGAGCACGCAGTCCGGCAGTGAGCTCTCTCCCAGCGACGGCCACGGGACGGAGATGTCCAGCCTGATCGCCGGCACCGGCAAGGGCCTGGGCGGCAAGGGCGCGTACGGCCTCGCACCCGGAGCGAAGATCCTCCCGATCAAGATCGACATGACGACCGGCGGAGCCCACGACAGCGCATTCGTCGACGAGATCGCCCGAGGCATCACGTACGCCGTCGATCACCACGCGAAGATCGTCAACATGTCGCTCGGCGTCGCCGAGATCTCGCTGCAGCCCACCGACATCGCCAAGCTCAAGGCTGCTGTTGATCACGCGACTTCCCGGGGAGTCCTGCTGTTCGCCGCGACCGGCAACTCCGGCAACACCGACAACCACGTGGAGTACCCCGCCGCGATGAGCGGCGTGATCGGCGTGGGCGCGACCGACCAGGACGGGAAGGTCGCGGCAGTGTCGGAGTACGGCCCGCAGGTGACCCTCGCCGCGCCGGGCGTGGACATCTACGGCGCGTGCACCGGCCCGTCCGGCTACTGCAAGGGCACCGGTACCTCCGGTGCCACCGCCCTGACCTCCGCCTCCGCCGCGCTGATCTGGTCCAAGCACCCCGACTGGACCGCCAACCAGGTCCTCCGCGTCCTGATCAACACCGCCAGCAACCCCAAGGAACGCAGCGACTACCTCGGCTACGGCATCGTCCGCCCGCGCGTCGCCCTCACCGACCCCGGTGACCCGGGCGCGCCCGACGTGAGCCCGCTGCCCACGGCCGCGAAGTCCTCGCCCGAGCCGCAGAAGTCCACCGGCGCGGCGAAGCCCAGCGGTTCGGCGAGCGCGCCGGCCGGTGCCACGCCGGACCAGGACGGGGCGGCGTCGCAGCCGTCGGCGAGCGCCGACACGTCCTCGAAGTCGAACACCGTGCCGCTGCTGATCGGCGCCGGGGCAGCCGTCGTGGTGCTGGTGATCGTGGTGGTGGTGATCGCCCAGCGCAACCGCCGCCCGGCCGCCGCCCCCGTGCCGCCGCAGGCGCCGTTCCCCGGTCAGCAGCCGCCGCCGTACGGCCAGGCGCCCCAACCCCCGTACGGGCAGCAGCCGTACGGCCAGCAACCGCCCTACGGTCAGCAGCCCCCGTACGGCCAGCAGCCGCCCGGCGGTGGCAACCCGTACGCGGGCTGAGGCCGCAGGGCCCGGCCGCCCCGATGGGCGGCCGGTGGGGCGCACTAGGCTGAGCGGCGTTGGGGCAGCCAGTGGCGCCCGGCCGGCCAGCGGTGTCCGGTCGGAGCGATGCACATTGATCGTTCGACCGTCGCAAGACCGAGGAGAGACCCACCGTGGCAGACCGCAAGCCCATCGAGACCTGGCTGACCGACATGGACGGAGTCCTCATCCACGAGGGCGTGCCGATCCCGGGGGCCGACGCCTTCATCAAGCGGCTGCGGGAGTCCGGCAAGCCGTTCCTGGTGCTCACCAACAACTCGATCTACACCCAGCGCGACCTGCACGCGCGGCTGTCCCGGATGGGTCTGGACGTCCCGGCCGAGCACATCTGGACGTCGGCGCTGGCGACCGCGAAGTTCCTGTCGGACCAGCGTCCGAACGGCACCGCGTACGTGATCGGCGAGGCGGGTCTGACCACGGCGCTGCACGACGTCGGCTACGTGCTGACCGACACCGACCCGGACTTCGTGGTGCTGGGCGAGACCCGCACCTACTCGTTCGAGGCGATGACGAAGGCGGTCCGGCTGATCGACGCGGGCGCCCGGTTCATCGCGACCAACCCGGACGAGACCGGCCCGTCGGCGGAGGGCGCGCTGCCGGCGACCGGTGCGGTCGCGGCGCTGATCACCAAGGCGACGGGGGTGGAGCCGTACTTCGTCGGCAAGCCGAACCCGCTGATGATGCGGGCCGGTCTGAACGCGATCGGCGCGCACTCGGAGAACAGCGCGATGATCGGCGACCGGATGGACACCGACATCGTGTCCGGCATGGAGGCCGGCATGTCGACCTTCCTGGTGCTGACCGGCCTCACCCAGGCCTCCGAGGTGGACCGCTTCCCGTACCGCCCGACCCGGGTGGTGGACTCCATCGCGGACCTGGTCGAGCTGATCTGACCGAGTGGGCCGCCCCGCCCGGGAGTTCAGGCGGGGCGGCCGACCGGGGCCGACCGCTCCGCCAGGGCGGCGCGGTACCCGGCGAGCCGGCCCGTCCGTCCGATGGTGAGCGCACCCACCGGACGGCCCGCCCGGTGGTAGGAGATCTCCAACTTGCGTCCCGCCAGGTCGTGTTCGACCACGCGGGCCTCGTCGGCGACGGACGGCAGGCCCACCGAGCGGATCCGGGCGCCGTGCAGGTCCGACCAGAAGGACGGCACCGCCGCGAACGGCCGCACCGGCCCGGCGAGCAGGGTGGCGGCGGCGGCCTCGCCCTGGTCGGCGGCGTTGGTCCAGTGGCCGAGCGCCATCGGTTCGCCGTCGGCCAGCGGCTGCGGCACCCGCGCGACGTCGCCGGCCGCGACCACGTCCGGCAGCACCGTGCCGTCGGCGCGCAGCGCCCGCAGGTACGGGTCGCAGTGGACGCCGCCGCGGTGGGCGAGGCCGGAGCCGGCCAGCCAGTCCGTCGCGGGCAGGCCGCCGAGCGCCAGCACCGCCAGGTCGGCGCGGACGGTGCTGCCGTCGGAGAGGCGGACGCCGGTGAGCCGGCCGTCGGCGCCGGCGGCGAAGCCGAGGACGGTAGTGCCGGTGCGCAGATCGATGCCCGCCGCGCGGTGCAGGGCGGCGAGGAAGCCGCCGGCGACCGCGCCGACGGCGCGCCGCAGGGGCTGGGCGGCGGCTTCGACCAGGGTGACGTCGAGCCCGCGCTCCCGGGCCGCGGCGGCCGTCTCGCCGCCGAGGAAGCCCGCGCCGACGACGACCAGCCGCCGTCCGGGCCGCAGTTCGGCGCGCAGCGCGAGCGCGTCGTCCAGGGTGCGCAGGGTGGTCACCCCGGCGGGCGGCGGGGGCCGGTCGGCGGGCCAGGCGCGGGCGGTGGAGCCGGTGGCGAGGATCAGCCCGTCGTACCGGAGCCGGGCGCCGTCGGCGAGGGTGACGGTGCGGGCGGCGGCGTCCAGCCGGACGGCGGCCCGCCCGAGCCGCCAGTCGGCGTCCAGGCCGTCCGGCAGCGGGAGTTCGACGTCGGGCGGCGCGTCGGGGGCGGTCAGCACCCGCTTCGACAGCGGCGGCCGGTCGTAGGGCCGGCGCGCCTCGTCGCCGACGATGGTCAGGGGGCCGGTGAAGCCCCGTTCGCGCAGCGTGCGGGCGGCCCGCAGGCCGGCCAACGAGGCTCCCACGACCAGCAGTCGGCGTTCGGTGCTCACGGCGCGTCCGGGGTGAGCAGGATGGCGCGGACGGGGCAGGCGGCCGCGGCCTGCTCGGCCTTGTCGCGCAGGGTGTCGGGCACGGTGGCCCGGTACTGGAGGTAGTCGTCCTCGTCGAAGGAGAAGATCTCCGGCGCGGCGAAGACGCACTGCCCGTGGCTTTCGCAGAGGTTCATGTCGACGGTGATCCGCATGGGGTGCTCCTCAGGGCCGGTCGGTGGTCGGGGGGTTGAAGCGCGAGTAGGCGGGGCTGCTCCAGCGCAGCGGCGAGGCCGCGGTGATCTCCCGGACGGCTTCGACGGAGAACTCGACCAGGCGCTGCGCCCCGGGCACCCGGGCGATCTCCTCGGCGTCCCACACGGTGCGCGCGGTGCCGGACAGGTGGAGCGTCGCGCCGGTGGCCCAGTCCGGCACCAGCAGGCCCGCCGAGGCGTTGACCAGCAGGTTTCCCAGGGTCAGGAACATCGCGTTGCCGACGTAGTCGGGCCAGCGCAGCAGCGTCGGCGAGAGCACCTGGACGAAGCCGGGGTTGCCGCCGCGGTGGGAGGCGTCGGCGTCGCCGCGGTCGGAGGCGGTGGCGACGAAGAAGGTGTCCGCGGCGCGGACGGCCCGCTGCTGGGCCGGGGTGAGCGCGGTGCCGTCGGTGGCGGTGCGGACCCCGGCCTCGCCCGGGCCGACCCGGTGGTAGTCGCGTTTCTGGAGGTACTTGGGGCAGTTGGCGATGACCTGGTCGAGTTCGACGCGCAGGCCGTCGCCGTCCCGGCGGGCCCGGCCGTTGATCCGCATCCGGCGCCGGCTGGCGGGTTCGATGGCGATCATCCCGACCTGGGCGGGCGGGCCGCCGCCGGCCAGCACGTCGGCCAGCGGGTCCTCGGGCAGCGGCAGCGCGTCGATCAGGACGGTGCGGGGGTCGGGCACCCGGAGGAAGCCGGGGTCGCCGGTCAGCTGGGTGGCCCAGATCCGGCCGGCGGCGTCGGCGCCGCCGACCACGATCATCGGCTGCTCGGCGAGGAAGTCCCGCGCGACCGGCGGCACGGTGTCGCCGATCGCGCCGCGCGAGTGGCCCGCCTCCCGGCCGAGGCCGGCGCGCTCCTGCACCGCGATCTCACCGCTGTGGTACGTGGCCATGACGTGTCCTCTCCGAGCATTCGGGTCCCAGGCCTAGAAGAAGCCGCAGGTGGGGGCGCCGGGGGTGGGGGCGTCGGCCGGGTCGGCGCCGGTGGGGGCGTAGATCTCCAGCCGGATGCCGTCGGGGTCGGTGAAGAAGATGCCGCCGGAGGTGCCGCTCTCGCCGTGCGGGACGACGCCGTCGTGCGCGAACCCGGCGCCCAGGCCGCGCAGCACCTCCTCGGCGGCCCGGACCTCCTCGACCGTCTCCACCTGGAACGACAGGTGGTGCAGGCCCGGCCGGTCGGTGGCGAAGGCGCCCTCGCTCTGCTGCCACAGCGTCACGAGCAGTTGGCCGTCGCGGCCGAGGAACGCCCAGCGGCGGCCGTCCTCCTTGCCCTCGGCGAGGACGTCGAAGTCGAAGACCGCGCGGTAGAAGGCGGTCGAGCGGTCCAGGTCGGTGACGTTCAGCCCGACGTGGCCGGTCTTCAGGGTCTTGGCCTTGGCCATGGGGGATCACATGCCTTCGCTCGTCGGCCGCGAGCCCGTCCCGCAACCGTTGAAACTGACTTTAGGGGTTAGATCCGAAGGCCGTCAACCACTCACAGGCACTTGACCGGTTATGGTGGTGGGGTGAACCTGCCGTGACCACGAAGGAAGGACCCCGCACCGTGGAGCCGACCCCGGGCACCGACCCCCGTCCGCTGACCGACGAACCCCTCGGCATCGACCTGCTCAACACCCGCTGGATCGACGCCGCCGGCCGCCACGACCTGCTGGACTCCCTCGACGGCCTGGCGACCTGGCTGCACAGCCCGCTGGTGGCCGAGGCCCTCGCCGGCGCACCCGTCCGGGCCGACCGGGACACCCTCGACCGGCTGCTCCGGGCGCGCGCCGCCCTCGACGGGATGGTCGCCGACCCCCAGCAGCCGGGGCCGGCCGCCGTCGACGCCCTCAACTCCGTTCTGGCGCACGGCCGGACGGGCCACCTGCTGCGCCCCACCGGGCCGGACAGCTACGTCGAGGTGGACGAGCACTCCTGGCTGCCCGCCTGGCACGCCGCCGTCAGCTACCTGCGGCTGCTCGGCGACCGCCCCGAGCGGGTGCGGGCGTGCGGGAACCCGGAGTGCGTCCTGCACTTCTACGACGTGTCCAAGAACGGCACCCGGCGCTGGTGCTCGATGGCCGGCTGCGGAAACCGCGCGAAGGCGCAGCGCCACTACGCCCGCCACAGGAACGCCTGACCGGACGGACGACGGCGCGTGACCGCCCGACCCCGCCCCGTCGCACCGGGCGGGGGCCGCCTCAAGGCCGCCTTAAGCCGCGCCTAACCGACCTGACGAGCCGTCAACTTCCTTGCGGCAAAGGACTAGCGTCCCGGACGACACCCGCCGCACGACGCAAGGAGCCCGGCCCGTGGCCGCCGTCCGCCGCACCGCCGTCCTGCTGTCCGCCGCCGCCCTGCTCGCCGGCGCCACCGCCGAGCCCGGCGCCGTCGCCGCCGTCGCGCGCGGGGGCACCGCGCACGGCGTGCTGCTGTCGCTCGGCTCGGCGCTGCTGCTCGCCGGCGCGGCCGCCGCCAGCGCGCGCCGCCACTGCGCCGGGCCCGCCGGACCGTCCCGACCTGCGCGGACGGACCGGGTGGCGTCCGTCGCCCGCGGGGACGGGGATGGTTGAGTGGGGGTCATGAGCACGCCCCCTGCCCCCTTCCGCGTCGGCCTGATCGGCTACGGCCTGGCCGGCTCGGCCTTCCACGCCCCGCTGATCGCCACCACCCCCGGACTGCGCCTGGACGCGGTGGTCACCGCCAACCCCGAACGCCGCGCCCAGTTGAACCGCGAGCACCCCGGCGCCCGCGCCCTGGACACCCCCGACCAGCTCTTCGAGGACGCCGACCGCTACGACCTGGTGGTCATCGCCTCCCCCAACCGCACCCACGTGCCGCTCGCCCGCACCGCCCTGCTGGCCGGTCTGGCCACCGTGGTCGACAAGCCGCTCGCCGCGACCAGCGCCGAGGCCCGCGACCTGTGCGAGTTCGCCGAGAAGTCCGGCCTGCTGCTGTCGGTCTTCCAGAACCGCCGCTGGGACGGCGACTTCCTCACCGTGCGCCGCCTGATCGAGGACGGCCGCCTCGGCCGGGTGCACCGCTTCGAGTCCCGCTTCGAGCGCTTCCGCCCCAAGCCCAAGCCCGGCTGGCGCGAGCTCGCCGACCCGGCCGAGGTCGGCGGCACCCTCTATGACCTGGGCAGCCACCTCGTCGACCAGGCCCTCGCGCTGTTCGGGCCGGTCGAGACGGTGTACGCGGAGGTCGACGTCCGCCGGGACGGCGCGGTGGTCGACGACGACGCCTTCCTCGCCCTCACCCACACCGGCGGCGTCCGCTCCCAGCTGTGGACCAGCGCCCTCGCCCCGCTCGCCGGCCCGCGCCTGCGGGTGCTCGGCGACAGCGCCGGCTACGTCAAGTTCGGCATGGACCCGCAGGAGGCCGCCCTCCGCGCCGGCCGCCGCCCCGGGCCGGACAGCCACTGGGGTGACGACGACCCCGCCGCGTACGGCCTGCTCGGCGCCGACGGCGACGCCGAGTCCTTCCCCACCGCCCCCGGCGACTACCCCGCCTTCTACGCGGGCATCGCCGCCTCCCTCGCCGACCGCACCCCGCCCCCCGTCGACCCGTGGGACGCCGTCGCCACCCTCACCGTGCTGGAGGCCGCCCGCGCCTCCGCCGCCACCGCGAACGTCGTCCGCCTCCCCTGATCCCCGCGGCCCAGGACGCGCGACGGCGGGACGCCCGACTCCTCCGGGCGTCCCGCCGTCGCGCGTTCGCGGCCGGTCAGGCGGTGGGCCAGGCCGCCAGGTAGCCGTCGATCTCGCCGGTCAGGCGGCGCTTGCCGGCCGGGTCCAGGAAGGAGGCCTCCACCGCGTTGCGGGCGAGTGCGGCGATTCCGGCGGTGTCCAGGCCGAGCAGCTTCGCGGCGACGGCGTACTCGGTGTTCAGGTCGGTGCCGAACATCGGCGGGTCGTCGCTGTTGACGGTGACCAGCAGGCCGGCGTCGACCATCTGCCGGATCGGGTGGTCCTCGATCCGCTCGACGACGCGGGTGGCCAGGTTGGAGGTCGGGCAGACCTCCAGCGGGATGCGGTGCTCGCCGAGGTGGTCGACCAGCGCCGGGTCCTTGACCGACTGGGTGCCGTGGCCGATGCGTTCCGCGCCGAGCACCCGGATCGCGTCCCAGACCGTCTCCGGCCCGGTGGACTCGCCGGCGTGCGGCACGCTGTGCAGGCCGGCCGCCCGGGCCCGGTCGAAGTACGGCTTGAACTGCGGGCGCGGCACACCGATCTCGGGCCCGCCCAGGCCGAACGAGACCAGCCCGGCGGGCGCCAGGTCGAGCGCGAGCCGGGCGGTCTCCTCGGCGGAGGCCAGGCCGGCCTCGCCGGGGATGTCGAAGCACCAGCGCAGCACGACGCCGAGCTCCCGCTCGGCGGCCAGCCGGGCGTCCTCGATCGCCTCCATGAAGGCGACGTCGGGGATGCCCCGGCTGACCGAGGAGTACGGGGTGACGGTGAGCTCGGCGTAGCGGATGTTCTGCCGGGCCATGTCCTCGGCGACGCCGTAGGTGAGCGAGCGCACGTCCTCGGCGTCGCGGATCAGGTCGACGACGCTCAGGTACACCTCGATGAAGTGCGCGAAGTCGGTGAACGTGAAGTACTCGGCGAGCGCCTGCGGGTCCGCCGGGACCTTGGTGCGGCCGGCGTGCCGGGCGGCGAGCTCGGCGACGACGCGCGGCGAGGCCGAGCCGACGTGGTGCACGTGCAGCTCCGCCTTCGGCATTCCGGCGATGAACGCCTCGATCCCCTGGACACCCTCGGCCACGGCACGCTCCCGTCTACTCACCCGGACCCGGACAGACCTCGCATGCTAACCCGCCGCGACGCGCGGCGGGACGGGGTCACCACTTGGCGGTGAGCTTCTTCAGCGCCTCGCGGGCCTGCCCCCGGCCTTCGAAGACCTGGCGCTCGGGGTCGACGTCGACGAACACCGACACCATGGTCGAGCCCTTGCGGGCGACGACGTAGGAGAACGGGCGCGGATCGGTCTTGCCGCCGTCGGTGGTGACGTACACGGCGAGGCCCTCCTCGGAGTACACCTCGTCGGCACCGGTCACCTTCGGCGACTCGATGTCGTGCACGCTCTGGAAGTCGTCGTTGTTGTCGGTGTCGGTGTAGTTCTCGCAGCGCTTGGTGTTGTCGCGGAGCTCGGCGATGTACTTGGCGGCCGCGTCGGCGGTGGTGAACTGGCTCGCCACGGTGTTCGCCATGGTGCTGTCCTTCTCGTGGTCCTGGCGCACGTACCGGTAGGTGGTGGCGACCAGGCCCTTGACGGCGCTGTCCACGCTCTTGCCCTTGCAGGACTTGTCGAGGACCCAGTCGCCCAGGCCGGTGCCGTCGTCGCCGTTGGAGACGAAGGCGTTGTCCCACTCCTCGGCGGTCAGCGCGATCCGGTCCGTCTTCTTCTGCGCGGCCGCCGCGTCGCCGCCGGCCGCGGTGCTGCTCGGCCGGGTGCTGGGCTTGGCCGGCTCCTTCGCCTTGCCGCTGGCCTTCGCCGAGGCCGGGGCCGAGGCCACCGCGCTCGGCGTGGTCTGGCCGGCGGCCCCCGTGGCCACGTCGTCCTCGTTGCAGGCGGTCAGGACCAGGCCGGCCGCCGCCAGGGCGGCGATGCGCAGTCCGAGCGTGCGTGCGTGAACCGTCTTCACGGTCAACTCCCCCATGGAATACAAGGCCTCGACCCCCCTGGCCGCGCCGATCGGTCGATCACCCTACCGGCAGGCCCGGACACCGGCCCACCGGGGTGCGGGCCGACGGTTCGTCAACCACCCAGCGCCGTACTGACGGTGTGGATGAGCAGGCCGGCCAGCGCGCCGACCACGGTGCCGTTGATCCGGATGAACTGCAGGTCGCGGCCGACGTTGGCCTCGATCTTGCGGGAGGCGTCGTCCGCGTCCCAGCCGGCCACGGTGTCGGAGATCAGCGAGGTGATCTCCTGCCGGTAGGTGGAGACCACGTACTCGGCGGCGTCGAGCAGCCAGCCGTCGGTCTTGGCCTGGAGCTTGGCGTCACCGGCGAGGCGGCTGCCGAGCGAGCGCAGGCCGTCGGTGATGCGGCGGCGCAGTTCGCTGTCCTGGTCCTCGGCGGCGTTCAGCACCAGGGTGCGCACGGCCGACCAGGAGGAGGCGATCAGGTCCTGGACCTCGGAGCGGGCGAGCAGGTCGGACTTGGCGCGTTCGACCCGGGCGATGGTCTCGGGGTCGTGCTGGAGTTCCTTGGCGAAGTCGGCGAGGAAGTTGTCGAGGGCGCCGCGCGCGGGGTGCTCGGGGTCGTCGCGGACGTCGGTGACGAAGCGCAGCAGCTCCTTGTAGACCCGTTCGCCGACCTGGTGGTCGATGAACCGGGGCGTCCAGCCGGGCGTCTTGGCGGTGACCCGGCCGACCACGTCGACGTGGTGCTCGACCAGCCAGTCGCGGGCGCGGACGGCGATCAGGTCGACGACGCCCTTGTGGCCGCCGTCGGTGACGATCCTGCCGAGCAGCCGGCCGGCGGGTTCGGCGACGGAGGTGGCGGCGGCCCGCCGGGTGATCGCCTCGGCGACGACGGCCTGCACGTCCTCGTCGCGCAGCACCGCGAGGACGCCGCGCAGCGCGGCGGCGGCTTCGTGGGTGACGCGTTCGGCGCTGCCGGGCGCGGACAGCCACTCGCCGAGCCGCCGGGCGACGCCGATCTTGCCGAGCCGGGCCCGGACCACCTTCGCGGAGAGGAAGTTGTCGCCGACGAAGTCGCCGAGCGAGCGTCCGAAGGCGTCCTTCTTGGTGGGGATGATCGCGGTGTGCGGGATCGGCAGCCCGAACGGGCGGCGGAACAGCGCGGTGACGGCGAACCAGTCGGCGAGCGCGCCGACCATGCCCGCCTCGGCGGCGGCTGCCACGTAGCCGGCCCAGCTGCCGGCGCCGGCGGCGCCCGCCCAGGTGGCGAGCCCGAAGACGACCGTGGCCAGGCCGAACAGGCCGGTGGCGATGGTCTTCATCCGCCGTACGCCGTGCCGCTTGGCCTCGTCGGCCGCGGTGAAGCTGACTCCGGTTGCCGTCTCGTCCACACTCACCCCGCCAGCCTGGCACACCGACCGCACGCAGCGACCGCCGCCCCGCGAAGTCCCGCCGCTACTGCGGGGCGCTCCCTCCCCCGAGGACGATCCGCCGCACACCCTCCCAGCGGGCCGGGTCGGTGACCCGGCGGCCGTCCAGCAGCACCCGCACGCCGGGGAAGTCGACGGCGCCGAGCTCGCGGTACTCGGGGTGGTCGGCCTGGACGACCAGCGCGGCGGCGGGCTTGCCGTCGTCGGGCGGCAGGCCGAGCGCGGTGAGTTCCTCCGGCGTGTACAGCGGGTCGCTGACGCCGACCCGGGCGCCGGCCGCGCGCAGCGCCGCGACCAGCGGAAACACTCCGGAGACGGCGGTCTCCTTGACGCCGCCCCGGTAGGACGCGCCGAGCACGGTGACGGGGACGCCGTCCAGCGGGCCGAGCGCGCCGGCGAGCAGGCCGACCGCGTACGCGGGGACCTGCTCGTTGGCCTCGCGGGCGGTGCGCACCACGGTCGCGTCCGGGTCGTTCCACAGGTACAGGCGCGGGTAGACCGGGATGCAGTGCCCGCCGACGGCGATGCCGGGGCGGTGCAGGTGGCTGTAGGGCTGCGAGTTGCAGGCGTCGATCACCTCGACCAGGTCGACGCCCACCCGGTCGGCGAACCGGGCGAACTGGTTGACCAGCGCGATGTTGACGTCCCGGTAGGTGGTCTCGGCGAGCTTCGAGAACTCGGCGGCCTCCGCGCCGCTGAGCGGCCACACGCCGTTGCCGCGCGGCAGGTCGGGGCGCGGGTCGAAGTCCAGCACCGCCCGGTAGAACTCGACGCCGCGCCGGGTGGACTCCGCGTCGATGCCGCCGACCAGCTTGGGGTAGCGCCGCAGGTCGGCGAAGACCCGGCCGGTGCGGACCCGTTCGGGGCTGAACACCAGCGCGAAGTCCCGGCCGGCCGTCAGCCCGGAGCCGGCCTCCAGGCGGCGGGCGAACCGGCCGCGCACGGTGCCGACCGGCAGCGTGGTCTCGTAGCTGATCAGCGTGCCGGGCCGCAGTCCGGCGGCGACGGCGTCGGTGGCGGCGTCCAGCAGCGCGAAGTCGGGGTTCCCGTCCGCGTCGGTGAGCAGCGGTACGACGATCACCACGGCGTCGGCCCGGGCGGTGGCGGCGGCGGTGTCGGTGGTGGCGTGCAGGCGGCCGGCGGCGACGGTCTCGGCGAGCAGCTCGTCGAGGCGGGCCTCGCGGGGGAACGGCGGCCGTCCGGCGGTGACGGCGGCGACCACCCCGGGGGCGATGTCGGCGCCGGTGACCCGGTGTCCCTTGGTGGCGAACTGGACGGCCAGCGGCAGGCCGATCTTGCCCAGTCCGACCACGCAGACGTGCAGTTCCGTCACCGCGTCGTCCCTCCTGTCCGCCGGCGGCCGGGTCATCGGGCGGCCCGCCGGGTGGTGTCCCGGCCGTGCCAGGTCTGCCGGGTGCGGCGCAGCGCGCGGCGGACCGGGGCGGGGACCAGCCGCCAGCCGCCGGCGGGGCCGGGGGCGCGGCCGGCGTCGAACAGCGTGTCGGGCAGGCCGAGGCGCCGGTCGCGGTAGAGCGGGTAGCGGGCGTACAGCCGGCCGCCGCGGCGTTCGAGGGGGGCGGGGCCGTGCTGCCGTTCCCAGTCGATCAGTTCGCACAGGGGGGCGAGTTCGCCGCGCCGGGCGAGGGCGAGGCGCAGCCGGGCGGGCACCGGGGCGGCGGCGAACACGGCGGTCGGGCAGTGCCGGTCGATGAGCCGGCCGATCTCGCCGAGGATGCGCCGCTGCATGGCGGGCGGTTCGGCGAGGAACTGCTCCTGGAGCAGCTGCGGGACGTCCCAGCTGAAGTAGCGGGTCCGGACGGCGTCGCGGGCCGGCCCGGGCCGGGTGTTGCGTTCCAGGACGTCCTGGACGGCGTCCATGGCGCGCAGCCGGTCGATCGGTCCGGCCCGGTGGGTGACGTTGGAGCGGTCCTGGCGCAGCACCAGGTGGTAGTAGTCGTAGTCGGCGAGCACGGACACCTTGCGGGCGCCCAGCAGCGCGCCGAGGGTGAACGGCTGGTCGGAGCAGACCGGCAGGTCCTCGCGGCGGCGCAGTCCGTGGCTGAGCACCAGGGAGCGGCGGAACAGCTTGGTGTCGGCGAGCGCCCAGGCGAGCGCGGAGTCGGCGAAGTCGACGTGTTCGGCGGTGCGCTCGAAGATGCCCTGCGGGACGATCCGGCCGTTCTCGCCGACGAGTTTGGGGATCAGCACGTCGGACTGCCAGCGGTCGGCGGCGTCGACCATCCGCTCCAGCGCCTCGCGGCCGAGCCAGTCGTCGGCGCCGAGGTACAGCAGGTAGCGGCCGCGGGCCAGGTCGGTGCCGCGGTTGGTGGGCTTGGCGGGGCCGCCGGACGCGGGCTGCCGCACGGTGCGAAGCAGCCGGGGGTGGGCGGCGGCGAACCGGGCGAGTTCCTCGGTGCTGCCGTCGCTCGACCCGTCGTCGACGGCGACCACCTCCATCCGGTCCGCCCCGATGGTCTGTTCGACCAGCGAGTTCAGGCAGTCGGTGAGGTAGGGCATGGTGTCGTGGACGGCGATCACCACGCTGACGTCGGGTTCGGGCTCGGTCACGAGAGTGCCAACTCCCGTACCGGCCGTTCGGTCACCTCGCCCACCCGATCGGGTGAGCCGGTCAGCGGGCCGGTTCGGCGGCGCCGCGGGTGTAGATCCGGGCGATGACGTCCTCGATGGCGGGTTCGCGCACCGACAGGTCGACCAGCGGGTAGCGTTCGGCGACGGCGGCGACCAGCGGGGCGGCGCTCTGCCGGGCCGGGAACGCCAGCCACTGCCGCGGGCCCTCGACCTTGACGGTGCGGACCCCGGGCAGGTCGATCGGCGGGTGCGGGGCGGCCAGGTCGACCACCAGGGTGCGTTCGCTCTCGCCGGCGGCGTGCAGGTCCTCCAGCGGGCCGTCCAGCACCAGCCGGCCGTGGTCGATCACCATCACCCGGCCGCACAGCTGCTCGATGTCGGTGAGGTCGTGGGTGGTGAGCAGCACGGTGGTGCGCTGTTCGCGGTTGGTTTCGCGGAGGAACTCGCGGACCTTGGTCTTGCTGATCGTGTCGAGTCCGATGGTCGGCTCGTCGAGGTACAGCACGCCGGGGTCGTGCAGCAGGGCGGCGGCGAGGTCGCCGCGCATCCGCTGGCCGAGCGAGAGTTGCCGCACGGGGGTGTCCAACAGGTCGGCCAGGTCGAGGAGTTGGACGCACCGGTCGAGGTTGGCCCGGTAGCGGGCGTCGGGGATGCGGTAGATCCGGCGGGCCAGTTCGTAGCTGTCGCGCAGCGGCAGGTCCCACCACAGGGTGGTGCGCTGGCCGAACACCACGCCGATCCGGCGGGCCAGCGCGGTCCGCCTGGCCGCCGGGTCCACTCCGGCCACCCGCAGCCGTCCGCCGCTGGGCACCAGGATGCCGGTGAGCATCTTCACCGTCGTCGACTTGCCTGCGCCGTTCGGCCCGATGCAGCCGACGCACTCCCCTTCCTCGACCTGGAAGGTGAGCCCATCGACGGCCCGCACCTCGCGCTTCTCCCGCCGCCAACGGCCGTTCCTGGTACGGACGGTGAACGTCCGCCGGACGTCCTCCACCTCGATCACCGCCATGCGGTCCCCTCCTCTGTCAGCTTCCGGTGGAGCGGTAGGCGCGCAGTCCCGTCCGCCAGGCCAGGCCCGCCGCCGGCACGCACAGCACGGCCACCAGCGGCGCAGCGAACTCGAACGCGACGGGCAGCCCGAGCGGGTCGGGCCGGCCCAGGACGTACAGCGCGGGCAGCCAGTTGACGAACGCCAGCGGCACGCCGAAGACAGTGCCCGCGACGATCTCCTTGGCGAACACCGTCGGCGGGTACTGCAGCAGCGTGGCGCCGCCGTAGGTGACGGAGTTCTGCAGTTCGGCGGCGTCGCCCCACCAGAACTGCACGCAGGAGCAGCCGACCAGGACCGCGCAGAAGATCACCACCCCGCACAGCAGCAGGCCGGGCACCATCAGCACCCGGTCCCAGGTCCACCGCAGGTCCAGCGCGGTGAGCGACCAGCCGAGCACCGCCAGCCCTTGCAGCAGTCGGCCCAGCCGGCGCAACGAGAAGCGCTCCGCGGCGAGTTGGGCCAGCGCGGGCGCGGGCCGGATCAGCATGGTGTCCAGCGCCCCGGAGCGCACCCGCTCGCCCAGCCCGCTCACCGAACCGACCAGCAGGTTGGCCCCGCCGAGCGCCACCGAACTCGTCCCGTACAGGAACCCGGTCTCGGCGAGCGTCCAGCCGGCCAGCTGCCGGGTGTGCCGGAACATCAGGATCAGCACCGCGAAGTCCAGGAACGTGATCAGCGTGTTCGCGGCCAGGCCCAGCAGGAACGACGTCCGGTACGTCAGCATCGAGCGGGCCCACATCCCGGCGATCAGCCACCACGACCGCACCGCCCAGCCCGCCCGGGCGGCGAGCGACTCGCGCTCAACCACCCTGCACCACCACCTTGCGCACGGCGAGCGCCTGCGCCACTCGCCCCAAGCCCAACAGGGCCACCGACCAGGCCAGTTGGAACGCGTACAGGGTCACCAGACTGTGCCCGGTGCGCCGTTGCAGCAGCACGTCGGCGGGCAGCTGCACCATCGCCGAGAACGGCAGCACCCGGGCCAACTCCCCGAGCGCGCCCGGGAACAGGGCCAGCGGCAGCAGCATCCCGGAGAAGAACATCGACAGCACCGTCATCGCCGCCCGCACCCCCTCCGAGTCGTGCAGCCAGAACCCCGCCACCGAGACCAGGAACCGCACCCCGAAGCTCACCACCACCGCCAGCAGCACCGCCAGCAGGAACTCCGCCCACACCAACGGGTCCCGGGGAAGCGCCAGTTCGAAGATCAGCGACCCCAGCACGAGCGGCACCGCGCCCCTGGTCAGCAGTTGGAACCCCGCCCGCCCCAGGTCCGTCGCCAGCCACCACCCCTGGAAGTCCACCGGCCGGTACAGGTCGATCGCGATGTCCCCGCTCCGGAACCGCGCCTGCACATCGTCCTGGAACCCGCCGCCCCACACCGCGACCGTCATCAGCAACGCCTGACTGATCCAGACGTACGTCACCGCCTGCCGCGCGTCGTACCCGCCGAGCCCCGGCCGCGCATGCCACAACGCGAGCATCGTCGACGCCAGGACGGCCCCGAACACACTGTTCGTGACCACCCCGGCCACCGTCGCGGCCCGATACGTCGAATACCGCCGAAACGCGCCCCGCGCGACGACGAGGAACACCGTCAGGGGCGCGAGGAACTGCGCGAAGCGGAAGACGCCCCGTCCGCAAGATCGCGACGCACGACAGTGACCTGCACGTAATCGCGACCTTGCGGACGGGCCTTGCGCTTGTCGCGCCGTTCCCCGCGCCCCTGATTTCGTGCCCATCCGCTCGCGCAAGCCTCTCCCCGTTACAGGTACAGCCCGGTCGACCCTTCGAGATCGCCGAAGCGTCCCGCCGCCACCGCGTGCAGGTCGCGCTCCCGGAGCAGGACGTACGTCGCTCCGCGGACCTCCACCTCCAGCTTGTCCTCCGGGTCGTAGAGGACCCGGTCGCCGGGCTCCACGGAGCGGACGCTCTGGCCGACGGCCACGGCTTCGGCCCAGGTGCAGCGGCGGGACAGTTCGGCGGTGGCGGGGATCAGGATGCCGCCGGTGGAGCGGCGTTCGCCCTCGCCGGTCTCGGTCCTGACCAGGACCCGGTCGTGCAGCATCCGAATCGGAAGCTTCTCCCCGAGCCGGTCGTGTCTGCTCTGCGCGTCGTTCTCACTCACGCCCCGACCGTACCGGACAGCACGAACGGCGGGACCCCGGGCGTCCGAACCCGGGGCCCCGCCGTCCGCGGAGCGCGTCTCAGCCCTTGCGCCGCCGCCGCGCGGACGCGACGAGCAGCACCACCCCGACGCCGACCAGCGCGGCCGGAACGATCCGCTCGGCCCTGGGCCGCCCGTCCTCGTCGACGAACTTCGACCTGACCTGTTCCACGGCGCCGCTCGCGGCGACGTACGCCTTGCCGGCCTTCTGCTCGACCGCGGCACGCAGCTTGGCCTTGGTCTGGGCGGCGACGGTGGCCGGGTGGACGCGCATGGCGAGCTCGTCGAGGGTCGCGGCGAGCCGGTCCCTGGCCCCGGCGATGTCCGCCTCGATCTGGGCCGTCGTGCGCGGTGCCGACGTGTCCTTGCTCCTCGCTGCCACTGGGGCCACCCCATCTCTGTTACCGCTAGGTACGTCTCTGCACCGACAGTCTGTCAGCTCGCCGTCCCACTCGCGCAGCGCCACCCACCAACGGAGGTAGGTTGGCTGGCAGCACGACTGCCCCGTCCTGGCCCAGAGGAGAGAAGCACCATCGTGAGCGAGCGCCTGCAGGCGGGCGACACCGCCCCCGCCTTCACCCTGTCCGACGCCGACGGCAACCAGGTGTCGCTGGCCGACCACCTGGGCCGCAAGGTGATCGTCTACTTCTACCCGGCGGCGCTGACCCCGGGCTGCACCAAGCAGGCCTGCGACTTCACGGACAACCTGGAGGTCTTCGCGGGCGCGGGCTACGACGTGATCGGCATCTCGCCGGACAAGCCGGAGAAGCTCGGGAAGTTCCGCGAGAAGGAGGACCTGAAGGTCACGCTGCTGTCGGACCCGGAGCACCAGGTGCTCCAGGCGTACGGCGCGTTCGGCGAGAAGATGAACTACGGCCGCACGTACCAGGGTGTGATCCGTTCCACGGTGATCGTGGACGAGCAGGGCAAGGTCGAGCGGGCGCTGTACAACGTCCGGGCCACCGGCCACGTCGCGAAGCTGCTGAAGGACCTGAAGGTCGGCCAGTAGCCGGTGGAGCAGCGGTGGCGGCCGACCCCCCGACCGGGTCGACCGCCACCGCCGTTCATGGGCTCGGGATCAGCAGGCCCCGAGGTCCGTCCAGACGCCCCAGGCGCCGCTCAGCGACGGGTCCTCGCCCGTGGTCCACCACTTGTTCTGGTAGTAGTGGCCCTTCCACGACACCTTGGTGACGGTGGCGTAGGCGGTCGCGGCGTTCCAGCTCGGCGCGGCCGAGCAGGTGCCGGTCGACGCGGACGGCGAGGCCGACTGCGAAGCCGAGGCGGACGCGGACGCCGACGGCGAGGCCGACTGCGACGGGGACGCCGAGGCGGAGGCCGAGGTGCTCGGCGACGGCGAACCGGTGCTCGTGGTGGTGCCGCGGGTGTAGTCGCCGGCGATGCCGTACAGGGTGCCGCCGACGTTGACGGTCCAGTTGGCGGGGGTGGAGACCGGCAGGTAGTAGACGAAGGCGACGTCCACCGAGGCGCCGGGCGCCAGCGACTGCCAGGTGGGCAGCTTCAGCGAGACGCGGTTGTAGGTGCCCTTCAGCCCGCCGATGTTGTTGCCGGTGTGGTCGGCCCGGACGACCTTGGAGCCGAAGCCGGACTGGTCGGCGGCGTTGCTGGGCGCGGAGGTCGAGTAGTCGAACTGGAACTCGGTGCCGCCGGGCAGCGTGACCGTCGAGTTGTTGACGATGTGGATCTTCGGGTTGATCGGGTAGTTGTTGTCGCCCAACGCGAAGTTGGTGAACGACACGTCGATCGGCAGGGTCTGCTGCGGCAGCGCGATGGTGGAGCGGGTCGCGCCGTACGCCGAGGCCGACTTGAACTTGTCGTACAGCAGCGAGGTCATGGTGTTGCCCTGGACGTACTCGCCCTTGCCGCCGTTGGCGGTGGCGTCCCACTTGTAGTCGCCGGCGAGCTCCCAGATCATCGCGCCGCCGACGCCCTGGTTGACCACGTAGTCGGCCTTGGCGCCGATGGACTGGTCGTCCTCGGTGGACAGGAAGACCTTCTTGTCGGCGTTCCACAGCCACGGCGAGGCCAGGGCCGCGCTGTAGTTGCGGGCGTAGCTGCCCTTGAGCGAGGTGTCGGTGACGCCGTACTTGGAGAGGTAGTCCGGCACGACGCCGTTCTCCAGGTTCTTGGCGTGCCACATCGGGTTGGAGCCGGCCGGCGACTCCTTGCCGTTGTCGTCCAGGTCGTGCCAGATGTTGTCGATGCCGACGGCGCCGTCACCACAGGTGGTCAGGCCGGAGCCGGCCGGACAGTTGGTGGTGGAGGCGGTGCCCCACAGGCCGTTGGTGCCGCCCTGGACGTTCTGGAAGCCGCGGGTGTAGTACGGCACGCCGAGGTTGATCCGGCCGGCCGGCATCGCGCCGCGGAAGTAGTGGACGGCCCAGTCGCCGTTCAGGTAGCCGATGCCGCCGTACTGCGAGGTGCCGTACACGTTGGCGGCCGCCAGCTCGGCGTCCTTGCCGTCGTCGTACAGCGCGGCGTTCGGGCCGACGTACTTGTTCCACGCGCCGTGCAGGTCGTACGACATGATGTTGACGTAGTCCAGGTACTGGGTGACCTGGAAGGTCTCCATGCCGCGCAGCAGGTAGCCCGAGGACGGGGCGGCGACCGACAGCAGGTAGTACTTGCCGTCGGCGGCGGAGGCCCGGTCGAGCTTCTCGCGCATGGTCTTCATCAGCGCCGCGTAGCCCTTCATCAGGGACGCGCGCTTGGCGTTGGAGATGGAGTAGTCGAGCGGGTTGCCCGCGTCCTTCATCGAGGTCGGGTACTCGTAGTCGAGGTCGACGCCGTTGAAGCCGTACTTCTTGATGAAGTTGACGGCGGAGTCCGCGAAGGTGTTGATGCCGGCCTGGTTGACCGACCCGTCCGCGTTGACGGTCATCGAGTAGAAGCCGCCGGAGTTGACCCGCTTGCCCGAGTCGTCGAAGTAGCCGCCGGTCTCGGCCCAACCGCCCACCGACACCATGGTCTTGACGTTCGGGTACTGCTTCTTGTACTTCGTCAGCAGGTTGAAGTGGCCCTTGTACGGGAGCGAGGGGTCCATCTCCGCGCCGGCCACGCCCGGGAAGGTCATCCCGGTGGAGGCGTTGTTCGGGCCGTCGGTGCCCACCGAGAGGGTGTTGTCGCTGCCGACGTGCGCGAACGCGTAGTTGAGGTGGGTGACCTTGTCCCACGGGATGTTGTTCACCAGGTAGGCGGGGGTGCCGTCCTTGCCGGTGCGCCAGCTGGTGAAGTAGCCGATGACGCGGCGCTGGTGGTCGGCGCCCATCTGCTCGCGGCCGCTGGTGTCGTAGACGTTGCAGTAGGGGACGTCGACGCCGGGCGTGGTGTACATGCCGTCGGGGCGGCACGCCTGGTTGTCGACGGCGGCGGCGGACGGGGCGACGCCGAGCGTGCCCATCAGCAGGCCCGCCAGGCCCGCCGCGGCGGTGGTCGCGAACGCCACCTTGCGGCCGGTCCTCTGACGGCCGGCAGCGGTGGGGCGCTGCGCCGTGGTGTGTCGGATCAACACTCGGTCCTCCGGGAGAGAGTGTCGTGGGCACGCCTGTGGGAGGGCATGCACATGTGGGGGAAGTTCCGCCGAACTTAAAAGGTCTGGACCACCCGCGTCAACAGGTCTGTACCAACTTGGCAAGAAAGGCCGAACCGTCCGCACTCGGACGATCCGGCCCTCCACAGGGCGAGTTGACGCCACCTCATGCCGGCGGCCGACGCCCCGGACGAGTGGACCCGCTGCCCGCGAGGAGGACCGACGCAGTGCGAGCCCAATAGGTCTGTACCAATTCCCGGCCGCCCCGAACGGGCCCCGGACGCCGCCCGAAAGGGTGGTGCACGCCGAGGTGACGGCCAAGTAGCATGACGGGGAAGTCGCTGCCTGCGGTCTTGGCGGAATTGGCAGACGCCCGGGTTTTAGGTGCCCGTGAGAGCAATCTCGTGAGGGTTCGAGTCCCTCAGGCCGCACCATCGGCGAGGGCCCGCCCGGAGCGTTCCGGGCGGGCCCTCGTCGTCGGAGCGGCGGGCTCAGCCGAGCAGTTCGGCGACCACCGGGGCGAGCGAGCGGAACGCCTGGCCGCGGTGGCTGATCGCGTTCTTCTCCTCGGCGCTCAGCTCGGCGCAGGTCCGGCTCTCGCCGAGCGGCTGCAGGATCGGGTCGTAGCCGAAGCCGTTGGAACCGGCCGGCTCGGTGCGCAGGGTGCCGTGCAGCCGGCCCTCGACGACCCGCTCGGTGCCGTCGGGCAGCGCGAGCGCGGCGGCGCAGGCGAAGGACGCGGCGCGGTGCTCGGCCGCGATGTCGCCGAGCTGGGCGAGCAGCAGGTCCAGGTTGGCCTTGTCGTCGCCGTGCCGGCCGGCCCAGCGGGCGGAGAAGATGCCGGGCGCCCCGCCGAGCACGTCCACGCACAGCCCGGAGTCGTCGGCGACCGCGGGGAGTCCGGTGGCGCGTGCCAGCGCGTGCGCCTTGAGCAGGGCGTTCTCGGCGAAGGTCACGCCGGTCTCGGGAACGTCCGGCACCTCGGGGTAGGCGTCCGCGCCGACCAGTTCGACGTCCAGCCCGGCCGCGCCGAGGATGTCGCGCAGCTCGGCGACCTTGTGCTGGTTACGGGTGGCGAGAACGAGGCGCTTGGTCATGCCCGCAAGCCTAACCACCCGCCGCGGGCTCAGCCCGCGCACACCTTGCCGACCCGGCCCACGGCGTCCCCGAGCGGCCCGAGGTCGGGCACCTGGTTGTTGTCGACCGCCTGCTGCACCTTGTCGACCTGGCTCTGCAGGTCGCCGACGGCCTTGCTCAGGTCGGCGTCGCCGGAGTTGCGGCCGATCTTGTCCAGGTCGGCCTTGAGCTGCTGCACGGCCTGGCCGGCGGCCTCCGGGTCCTGGTCGGCGTTGTTGAACGCGGTACCGAGCTGGGCCACGTCGGTGGAGAGCTGCACGGCGGTGTTGGCGCAGCTCACCGCCTTCTCCGCGGCGGAACAGCTGACCGCGCTCAGCGGCAGGATCAGCACCAGCGCGGCGACGGCCAGCGCGGTGGTGCGGTTGATGCTGAGCGGCTGCTGCATCGGCGAGTCCTCCAGGAGGGTGTGCGGGCTCACAGCGAACGTTAAGGGTCTGCCCGCGCGGCTGTACAGCACACGCGGGCCGGCCCCTCGCTTCTGACGGCCTTTCGGGCCACCGCGGTTCCCGGGAGGGAGAGTTACAGACCGAGCGCCTTGCGCTGGATCTCGTCGAGCTCGGCGCAGCCCAGGCTGCCCAGGTCGAGCAGCTGGTTGAGCAGGTCGCGGTCGAACGGGGCGCCCTCGGCGGTGCCCTGGACCTCGACGAAGCGCCCGTCGGAGGTGCAGACGATGTTCATGTCGGTCTCGGCCCGGACGTCCTCCTCGTAGCGGAGGTCGAGCATCGGGACGCCGTCGATGATGCCGACGCTGACGGCGCTGACGCCGCCGGTGATCGGCTGCCCCTTGGCGCGCAGCAGCTTCTTGTCGCGGGCCCAGGAGACCGCGTCGACCAGCGCCACGTACGCGCCGGTGATGGCCGCGGTGCGGGTACCGCCGTCGGCCTGCAGGACGTCGCAGTCCAGCACGAAGGTGTTCTCGGCGAGCGCCCGGTGGTCGACCACGGCGCGCAGCGAGCGGCCGATCAGCCGGCTGATCTCGTGGGTGCGGCCGCCGATCTTGCCGCGCACCGACTCGCGGTCGCCGCGGGTGTTGGTGGCCCGGGGCAGCATGGCGTACTCGGCGGTGACCCAGCCCTCGCCGCTGCCCTTGCGCCAGCGCGGGACGCCCTCGGTGACGCTGGCGGTGCACAGCACCTTGGTGTCGCCGTAGGAGACCAGGACGGAGCCTTCGGCGTGCTTGCTCCAGCCCCGT
Organism: Kitasatospora sp. NPDC004531; assembly: GCF_053602195.1. Taxonomy (NCBI): domain Bacteria; kingdom Bacillati; phylum Actinomycetota; class Actinomycetes; order Kitasatosporales; family Streptomycetaceae; genus Kitasatospora; species Kitasatospora sp. NPDC004531. The sequence goes on from NZ_JBSGDD010000017.1 coordinate 48,442, forward strand.
TCGATGGTGATGGGGCGGAGCTGGTCGGGGGTGCGGCCGTCGATGCGTGACATGCGAACGAGCGTATCCCGTCCGGCTCCCGGCCTCCTCGCCGTCCCCACCGGACGCCCGCCGGACGCGCGGCGGCCCGCCGCGGGACGCGCGACGGCCCGCCGCCGGAGTTCCGGGGGCGGGCCGTCGGGAAGGCGGCTCTCACATCATGTCTTCGATCTCGGCTGCGAGCGGGTCGGCGTCGGTGCCGATGACGACCTGGATGGCCGTGCCCATCTTCACCACACCGTGGGCGCCGGCGGCCTTGAGCGCCGCCTCGTCGACCTTGGAGGCGTCGTGGACCTCGGTGCGCAGCCGGGTGATGCAGCCCTCGACCTCGTCGATGTTGTCGATACCGCCGAGACCGGCGACGATCTTCTCAGCCTTGCTGGCCATGGTCTTTCTCCCTCTGTCTCGGCGCTCCGGCGGTCGGTCGCCGGGTGCCGTCCTGCGTGTGCGTGGTACCGGCCGGAAGTGACTCGGGATCAGTCTGCCGGGCGTTCCGACGGCGCGACCAGCATCACCCGATTCCGGACGATTTGCCAGGTAGGTCCACGTTCGGACCAGCTCCGCGCGCGGCCCGCTCCGGGGCCGCCCGAGGATGACGACCAGCGGGTGTTCGAACCCGGCGGACCTCCTCCGGCCCTATAAATGGTCTACACCAATTGTAGGTGTACTCCGACAACGCCGGACGGTCCGCCGGTGTTCCTGCCCCGCCCACGCCAGACCGGACGGGCACGGACACGGAGGGCCGACGCATGAGTTCAACGGGCGCCACCGCTCATCGGAGCACCTGGTGGCACACCTTCTACGGCGGCCTGCAGAAGATGGGCCGCAGCCTCCAGCTGCCGGTCGCCGTGCTGCCCGCCGCCGGCATCCTGAACCGGCTCGGCCAGGACGACATCTTCGGCAAGGACGGCCTCGGCTGGGACAAGGTCGCCGCCGCCATCGGCGCGGCCGGCGGCGCGCTGCTCAACCCGGCCCTCGGCCTGCCGCTGCTGTTCTGCATCGGCGTGGCGATCGGCATGGCCAAGAAGGCCGACGGCTCCACCGCGCTGGCCGCGGTGGCCGGCTTCCTGGTCTACTACGCCGTCCTGCAGGCCTTCCCGAAGTCCTGCCCGGCCCCCTCGGTGCTCCAGGGGACGGTCTGCGTGGACTTCGCCGCCAAATCGGTGGTGAAGGTGGACTTCCAGAATCCCGGCGTGCTCGGCGGCATCCTGATGGGCCTCTTCTCGGCCTGGCTGTGGGTGCGCTTCCACCGGGTCAGGCTGGTCGACTGGCTGGGCTTCTTCAACGGCCGCCGGCTGGTCCCGATGATCACCGCGCTGGTCGGCCTGCTGTTCGGCTCGCTGATGGTGTGGATCTGGCAGCCGATCGGCACCGGGCTGACGGACTTCTCCAAATGGCTGTCCGACCTGGGCGCGGGCGGCTCCGGCATCTTCGGCGTCGCCAACCGCGCACTGCTGCTGATCGGCATGCACCAGCTGCTGAACACCTTCGTCTGGTTCCAGTTCGGCGAGTACACCAACCCGGACACCGGCAAGACCGCCACCGGCGACATCGGCCGCTTCCTGGCCGGCGACCCGACCGCCGGCCAGTTCCTCTCCGGCTTCTTCCCGATCATGATGTTCGCGCTGCCCGCCGCCGCGATGGCGATCGCCGCCGCCGCCAAGCCGCACCGCCGCAAGGAGATCTACGGCCTGATGACCTCGGTCGCGCTGACCTCCTTCGTCACCGGCGTCACCGAGCCCATCGAGTACTCCTTCGCCTACGTCGCCCCGCTGCTCTACGGGGTGCACGCCCTGCTCACCGGCGCCTCGATGGCCATCACCTGGGCCCTCGGCGTCCATGACGGCTTCAGCTTCTCGGCCGGCCTGCTCGACTACGTGATCAACTGGGGGCTGGCCACCAAACCCTGGCTGATCATCCCGATCGGCCTGTGCTTCGCGGTGGTCTACTACGTGCTGTTCAGGTTCATCATCGTCAAGTTCGACCTGAAGACCCCCGGACGCGAGGACGAGGACGAGGTCGAGGACGTCACCAAGGCCTGAGGGATTCGCCCCGCGCGCCCCCGGTGGGAGACAATTCCCCACCGGGGGCGCAGGTTTCGATTGCGCAGCGCTTGCCGGGGGCGGCCGCTCGGAGGGTTACGGAGCCTGTACGGCGCGTGCCAGAATCTGGACCGGACCAGTGGTCTAGACCAGGATCGCGCTGCCGTGAGGAACCGCCCGCTATGAGTACGACCGCACCGAACTCGCAGGCGGCGCCGGGGATACGGGCCCTGCTCACCCGGGTCTTCCCGGCCCTGCAGAAGATCGGCCGCAGCCTCCAGCTCCCGATCGCCGTCCTCCCCGCCGCCGGCATCCTGCTCCGGCTCGGCCAGGACGACGTCTTCGGCCCCAAGGGACTCGGCTGGACCAAGGTCGCCGAGGTCTTCGCCGCCTCCGGCCACGCGGTCTTCGACTGGATGCCGCTGCTGTTCTGCGTCGGCATCGCGATCGGCTGCGCGAAGAAGGCCGACGGCTCCACCGCGCTGGCCGCCCTGGTCGGCTTCCTGACCTACCACCAGGTGCTCACCGCGTTCCCGAAGACCGGCTACGTCGAACTGCCCGGCAAGGACATCGAAGCCACCTACCAGGACCCCGGCGTGCTCGGCGGCGTGGTCGTCGGCCTGCTCTCCGCCGTGCTGTGGCAGCGCCTGCACCGCACCCGACTGGTCGACTGGCTGGGCTTCTTCAACGGCCGCCGGCTCGTCCCCATCGTGATGGCCTTCGTCGGCACCGGCCTCGGCGTCTTCTTCGGCCTGTGCTGGGGCCCGATCGGCTCCGTCGTCGACGACTTCAGCAACTGGGTGATCGGCCTCGGCGCGCTCGGCTCCGGCGTCTACGGCCTGATCAACCGCGGCCTGCTGCCCTTCGGCCTGCACCAGTTCGCCAACACCTTCTTCTGGCAGCAGGCCGGCTCCTACACGGTGGGCGACCGCACCTTCCACGGCGACCAGACCCGGTTCTTCCAGTTCGACCCCGGCGCGGGCCAGTTCATGACCGGCTTCTTCCCGGTCATGATGTTCGGCCTGCCCGCCGCCGCCCTCGCCATCGCCCACTGCGCCCGCCCCGAACGCCGCCGGGCCGTCCTCGGCATGATGGTCTCGCTCGCCCTCACCTCCTTCGTCACCGGCATCACCGAGCCCATCGAGTTCGCCTTCGTCTTCATCGCCCCCGCGCTCTACGCCGCCCACGCCCTGCTCACCGGCATCTCCATGGCCGCCAGCTGGGCGCTCGGCGTCCACCACGGCTTCACCTTCTCCGCCGGCGTCATCGACTACGTCCTCAACTGGGGCTACGCCACCAGACCTTGGCTGATCGTCCCGATCGGGCTGGTGGTCGCGGTGGTCTACTACACGACCTTCCGCTTCGTCATCCTCCGCTTCGACCTGAGGACGCCGGGACGCGAGGAGGAGGGGTTCGAGGACGGGTAGCGGTCAGATCCACCCCAGGCGCGCCGCGTGCACCCCCGCCTGGAACCGCGACTGCGCCCCGAGCGCCGCGGTCAGGTCCGCCACCAGCCGCCGCACCGTGCGGTCCGAGATCTCCAGCTTCCGCCCGATCGCCTGGTCGGTCAGCCCCGCCGCCAGCAGCCGCAGCACCTCCCGGTGCCGGTCGTCCGGCGCGGCCCGCCCCAGCAGTTCGGACGGCACCCAGCTGGCCGCCCAGAAGTGCTCGAACAGCTCCCGCACCACCGACACCACGGCCGGGTCGCGCACCACTACCGCCGCCGTGCCCGGCGGCTCGCCGGGCGCGGGCAGCACCGCCAGGTGCGCGTCCACCACGATCAGCCACAGCGGCAGCGTGTGCGCGACGCGGATCCTCGCGCCGGCGGCGGTGAGCTCCTGGACGTGCGCGAGCACGGCGCCCTGGTGCAGGGCGGCGGCGGGGTAGATGGTGCGCAGCGCCACCCGGTGGGCGAGGGCGATCCGTTCGCGGGCGAGCTTCTCGGCGAGGCCGGTCTCGGACTGGTCCTGCCCGGGCCGCAGCGACAGCGCCTCGGTGCGGGCGGCCCGGGCGGCGTCCTCCAGCAGGGCGGCGATCCGGTCGGGGCCGCGGACGAGTTCGTGGGCGGCGGCGGTGCGCAGCGGCAGGTAGTGGCGGTGCAGGTGCTCGACCTGTTCGTGGGTGCGGCGGGCCTCGTCGAGCAGGGCGGCGAGCCGGTGGTCGGAGTCGGCGAGCAGGCGGCGCACGGAGGTGTCGACGGAGACGGCGGCCACGCCGTTCGCGGTGGCGCCGGTCGGCCGGAGCAGCCCGAGCTCCCGCAGGTTCTCCAGCGCCCGCTCGAACTCCCCTTCCTCGCAGCCGAGTTCGGCCCGCAGCGCGTCCAGTGGGCAGCCGGGTTCGGCGAGCAGGCGGGCGTACAGGGCGGTGCTGGTCTCCACCCTTCCGGAGCCTAGGGCCGCGACCGGTGGGCGGACGCCTTCTTTTCAGCATGCGAGACGGCTGCGCCGGTGGCGGCCATGGCCGGATCCGGCGCGCCCGCGGCCCTTCGCGCACCGGGCCGGGCTGTCCAGGATGGCGGCATGGCGATCGAAGAGTCCTCGGTGATCTGGTTCGACGGCGCGCTGGTGCCCTGGCGGGAGGCGCGCGTCCATGTGCTGACCCACGCGCTGCACTACGGCACGGGGGTGCTGGAGGGCACCCGGGTGTTCGACACGGCCGACGGCCCGGCGGTGTTCCGGCTGCCCGAGCACCTGGCCCGGCTGGACCGCAGCGCCCGTATGCTGCGCATGGAACTCCCTTATTCCACCGCGGAGTTGGCGGCGGCCACGGTGGCCCTGGTGGCGGCCAACGGCCACCGGGAGTGCTACCTGCGGCACCTGGCGTTCCTGGGCTACGGCTCGATGGGGCTGGACATGCGCCACTCGCCCGTCGGCGTGTCGATCGCGTCCTGGGAGTGGCCGGCCTACCTGCCGGCGGGGCGCGGGCTGCGGCTGATGACCAGCAGTTGGCGGCGCACCGACCCCAACTCCGTTCCCCCGGCGGCGAAGGCGACCGGCCCGTACCTGAACTCGGCGCTGGCCCGCCGGGAGGCGACCGACGCCGGGTTCGACGAGGCGCTGCTGCTGGCCCCGGACGGGACGGTCAGCGAGTGCAGTTCGGAGAACGTGTTCACGGTGCGCGACGGCGTGCTGCGGACCACCCCGGCGAGCGCGGGGGCGCTGGAGGGGATCACCCAGGACACCGTGCTGACGCTGGCCCGCGACCTGGGCGCGGAGGTCCGGGTGGAGCCGCTGCTGCGCTCGGACCTGTACGCGGCCGACGAGGTGTTCCTCTCCGGGACGGCCGCCGGGGTGGTCCCGGTCGGCTCCCTGGACAACCGCGAACTACCGTCGCACCAGGGCGAGTTGACGAAGAAGCTGGCGCAGGCCTACCGGGCGGCGGTGCACGGCGAGGACCCGCGCTACCGGCACTGGCTGACGCCGGTTCACAGCTCGTGGACGGCGCCGGCGCGGGCCAGCTCGACCGGCCCGGAGTAGACGGCCGCGGCGTCCCGGCGGTTGCGTTCGGCGTCGGTCCACGGCGGGATGTGGGTGAGCACCAGCCGCTTGGCGCCGGCCCGGGCGGCGTGCTCGCCGGCCTGCCGCCCGTTGAGGTGGATGGCCTCGGCGGTCTCCTTGCCGTGCGTGTAGGCCGCCTCGCACAGGAACAGGTCGGCGTCGCGGGCGAGTTCGACCAGGTCCTGGCAGGTGCCGGTGTCGCCGGAGTAGACCAGGCTGCGGCCGCCGTGCTCGATCCGGAAGCCGTACGCCTCGGTGTCCAGGTGGTTGACCAGGGCCGCGGTGACGGTGAGCGGGCCGAGTCGCAGGCGGGCGCCGTCGGCGAGGTCGCGGAAGTCGAAGACCTCGGTCATGCCGGGCTTCTCCGGCATGTCGTAGGCGCGGGCCAGGCGCTCGGCGGTGCCGGTCGGTCCGTAGACGGGCAGCGGTGCGGGGCAGCCCTCGACCCGGTAGTTGCGGGCCACCCAGTAGGCGCACAGGTCGATGCAGTGGTCGGCGTGCAGGTGGCTGAGCAGGACGGCGTCCACGTCGTACAGGCCGGTGTGCTTCTGCAGGTTGCCGAGGGCGCCGTTGCCGAGGTCGACCACCAGGCGGTAGCCGTCGGCCTCCACCAGGTAGCTGGAGCACGGGGATTCCACGGACGGGAAGCTCCCCGAGCACCCCACCACGGTCAGTTTCATGCCGAGCCCTTCCCGCCCCGTCGGGCCAACGTCCGCGGCCGTCCGCGCCGCCCGGTGGCGGAGCGGCTTCTTCGAGTGTCGAGGGTAAGGGCCGGGCGGCACTTTGCCCCCTCTCCCGTGCCGCGCTGTGGGCGGAATCACCAGGACGGGGCGCGGCGTCTCAGCGCCGTCCCGGGCGGGCCCGGGCCCAGTGCCGGATGGTCTGCGGGTACCAGCGGGGGCGGCCTTCGGGGTCCAGCCGGTCGGGGTGCGGAAGCAGGCCGTGGCGCTTGTAGTTGCGGACGGTCTCGGCCTGCACGCCGATGTGGCGGGCGATCTCGACGTAGGACCAGAGCTTCCGGCCGGGCATGGGTGCCCACCTCCACGGTGACGGTGAACCAAGCGGTGCGCCGTCAGCCTCGGGGGCGCTCGCGCGGGGCGGGCGCGCGACGTGCGGCGGTCGCGGTTCCGTGACAGAGCGGTCACCCGGAACGGACAAATACCGGGTTGTCACAGTGAGCGGACCATCACACCGGCATACCGTACGACCAGCGCGAACGCCGACGGCGCGGCACCCCGGTGGGGGTGCCGCGCCGTCGGACCGACGTCTTCCGTCAGGCCCAGAGCTGGCCCTGCAGGGCCTCGACCGCCGCCTCGGTGGACTCGGCGGTGTAGATGCCGGTGGACAGGTACTTCCAGCCGCCGTCGGCGACCACGAACACCACGTCCGCCCGCTCGCCGGCCCGGGCCGCCTTGCGGGCCGCCCCGATCGCGGCGTGCAGGATCGCGCCGGTGGAGACGCCCGCGAAGATGCCTTCCTGCTGCAGCAGTTCACGCGTGCGGGCGACCGCGTCGGCCGAGCCGACCGAGAAGCGGGTGGTGAGCACCTCGGCGTCGTACAGCTCGGGGACGAAGCCCTCGTCGAGGTTGCGCAGGCCGTACACCAGGTCGTCGTAGCGCGGCTCGGCGGCGACGATCTGCACGCCGGGGACCTTCTCGCGCAGGTACCGGCCGACGCCCATCAGGGTGCCGGTGGTGCCCAGGCCCGCCACGAAGTGGGTGACGGTGGGCAGGTCGGCGAGGATCTCCGGGCCGGTGCCGTGGTAGTGCGCGCCGGCGTTGTCCGGGTTGCCGTACTGGTAGAGCATCACCCAGTCCGGGTGCTCGGCGGCGATCTCCTTGGCGATCCGCACCGCGGTGTTGGAGCCGCCGGCGGCCGGCGAGGGGATGATCTCCGCGCCCCACATCCGCAGCAGCTCGCGGCGCTCCTCGCTGGTGTTCTCCGGCATCACGCAGACCATCCGGTAGCCCTTGAGCTTGGCCGCCATGGCGAGCGAGATGCCGGTGTTGCCGCTGGTCGGCTCCAGGATCGTGCAGCCCGGGGTGAGCCGCCCCTCGGCCTCGGCGCGCTCGATCATGTGCAGCGCCGGACGGTCCTTGATCGAGCCGGTCGGGTTGCGGTCCTCCAGCTTGGCCCACAGCGTGACCAGGCCGTCCTCGTTGCCGGGCACCGCCGCGGAGATCCGCGGCAGCCGCACCAGCGGGGTGTTGCCGACGGCCTCGATCGGGCTGTCGTAGCGCATTACCGCATACCGCCGGCCACGGCCGGGAGGATCGTGACGCTGTCGCCGTCGGTCAGCGCGGTGGCCACGCCGTCCAGGAAGCGGACGTCCTCGTCGTTCAGGTAGACGTTGACGAAGCGGCGCAGCTCGCCGCCGTCCAGCAGGCGGGCGGCGATGCCGGGGTGGCGGGCGTCGAGGTCGGTGAACAGCTCCCCGAGGTCGGCGCCGTTGCCGTCGACGGCCTTGGCGCCGTCGGTGTAGGTACGGAGGATGGTCGGGATGCGGACCTCGATGGCCATGGCTGCGCTCCTGTGGAGTGAAGTCGGGTTGCCGGGCCGGTCGGGGCACGGCAGGGGGAAGGGCCCCGGGGCGGCCGGGGCGGGAGGATCAGAAGCTTGTCGGTCGGCTCTGCCGTCAGCGCGCGGCGGTGCCGGGACAGATCGCGCTGGCGAGCCGGCACAGGTCGACGTGCAGGCGTGCCACGAGGCGGGTGCCTGGGGCCTGAATGCTCACATCGACGGAACGCATGGACACATCGTATAGATTCCCGCCCCTGCTTTGACATGCCCGTCTCGGCATCCGGTCGTCTTCGTTCCGGGCAATGAGAAAACGGGCCCGCCCGCCGCGCACCGCGCGGCCTCGGCGGGCCCGTCGAGGGGCTGCTGGGCTCAGGCCTGGTAGGCCTCGACCACCTGGACGTCTTCCTCCGTGATCACACCGTCCACGATGCGGAACGAACGGAACTGGTAGGGGTCGTCCTCGCCGGCGCCCTCGGCGGTGGAGACCAGCACGTAGTGGGCGAACGGCTCGGAGGCGTAGCTCACGTCGGTGCGGGACGGGTAGGCCTCGGTGGCGGTGTGCGAGTGGTAGATCACCACCGGCTCCTCGTCCCGGTCGTCCATCTCGCGGTAGAGCTTCAGCAGGTCGCCGGAGTCGAACTCGTAGAAGGTGGGCGAGCGGGCCGCGTTGAGCATCGGGACGAACCGCTCGGGCCGGCCGGTGCCGGCCGGTCCGGCGATCACGCCGCACGCCTCGTCCGGGTGGTCGGCGCGGGCGTGGGCGACCATCCGGTCGCGCAGTTCTCGGGTGATGGTCAGCATGCGGCCAGGATAGCGAGGGGTCAGTCGCCGCTTGAGGCGTGCAGGTGGCTGTGCGGATCGCCGTGCACGGCGGCCGGGTCACGGCGGCTGAGCACCCGGTAGCCGACCACCAGCAGCAGCGCCCAGACCGGGAAGACGTACAGCGAGATCCGGGCGTTCGGGTCGATGCCGATCAGCACCGCGACCAGTCCGAGGAAGGCCAGCGCCAGCCGGCGGCTCCAGTTGCCGCCGGGCGCGCGGAAGGTCGGCGCGGGCAGCCGGCCGGCCTTCCAGGCGCTGCGGTAGCGCAGCTGGCTGGCCAGGATCGCCCCCCAGGTCCACAGGCCGCAGACGGTGGCGACCGAGGTGATGTACTCGAACGCCCGCTCCGGGACCAGGGCGTTGAGCACCACGCCGGCGCCCATCAGCAGGCAGGAGACGGTGATCGCGGCGGCGGGGGTGCGGCTGGCGGTGAGCCGGGTGAGCCGGCGCGGGGCCTGCCGGCGCAGCGCCAGGTCGCGCAGCATCCGGCCGGTGGAGTACATCCCGGAGTTGCAGGAGGACAGCGCCGCGGTGAGCACCACGAAGTTGATGATGCCGGCCGCCGCGGGGATGCCGACCTTGCCGAACGCGGCGACGAACGGGCTGACGCCCGGCTCGAACTCGTTCCACGGCACCAGCGACAGGATGATCAGCAGCGCGCCGACGTAGAACAGCGCGATGCGCGCCGGCAGGGTGTTGATCGCCCGCGGCAGGATCCGCTCGGGGTTCTCGCTCTCGCCCGCGGTGACGCCGACCAGCTCCACGCCCAGGTAGGCGAACATGACGATCTGCAGCGACATCACGGTGGCGCCGACGCCCTTGGGGAAGAAGCCGCCGTCCTTCCACAGGTGGGTGATCGAGGCGGTGTCGCCGGCCGCGGAGAAGCCGAAGACCAGCACGCCGATGCCGATCAGGATCATGCCGACGATCGCGGTGACCTTGACCATGGAGAACCAGAACTCGATCTCGCCGAACAGCTTCACCGAGATCAGGTTGGCCCCGTACAGCAGCAGCAGGAACACCAGCGCCGTCCCCCACTGCGGGACGCCGGGCTCCCAGAACCGCACGTAGACGGCGGCGGCGGTGGTCTCGGCCATGCCGGTGACCACCCAGAACAGCCAGTACGTCCAGCCGGTGACGAAGCCGGCGAACGGGCCGAGGAACTCCCGGGCGTACTCGGCGAAGCTGCCCGACACCGGGCGGTAGGTGAGCAGTTCGCCGAGCGCCCGCATGATCACGAAGATCACCAGGCCGGCCACCGCGTAGGCCAGCAGCAGGCTCGGGCCGGCCTTGGAGATGGCGGTGCCGGCGCCGAGGAACAGGCCGGTGCCGATCGCCCCGCCGATGGCGATCATCTGGATCTGCCGGCTGCCGAGCCCCCGCTGGTAGCCCTCCTCGTCGGGGACCGCGTCGGTCGCCTCGTTCGTCCCGTGTGCCATCTGCCCGCCTCGCCCTCCCGGTCCGCGCCGACCGGGCGGTCGGCGCGCCCCGTCTTCCCTGGCTGGCAGCAGTGAATCATGGGAAAGCCGCGGAACGGCGCGTATCGGGGCGTTCGCAGAACAATCGGACAATACGAGCGAACGGGGGCCCAGGCGGGCCGATTTCAGCCGGTCATCGCCTCCAGCAGGCTCTCCTGCATCGCGCCGAGCCACAGGTAGGCGATCACCAGCGGCTTGCGCGGGTCGCTCTCCGGCAGGTCGTACAGGCCGTCGTCGTCCTCCTCGGTGACCTCCAGCCGGGAGCCGAGGGTCAGCCGCAGGTCGTTGAGCGCGCCCAGCCAGCGCGGGCACTCCTGCGCGCCGACGGCGACCACGCCGCCCTCGCCGCCGAGGCCGTCCAGCGCCCGCACCACCGCGAGGGCGTCCTCGCGCTTGCGGGCCCGCAGGTCCAGCTCGGTGTAGCGGCGGAACTCGGAGGCCATCTCGGCGGTCCGCCCGTCCTCGGGCGCGCCCGGGCCGCCGTACGCGTCGGGGAACAGCCGCAGCAGCGCCGGGTCCTCGGGCGCCTCGCTGGGGCCCTCGGCGAACAGCGCCGCCAGCGGGTCCTCGTGCTCCCCGCCGGGCGGCGGGCCGATCAGCTCCAGCATCTGCACTTCCAGCGAGCGCAGGATGGAAGCCTCGAACTCGTCCAGCGGGATCGCCGCGCCGCCGCCCGCGGCGCTCTCGAACAAACCGGCCATGTGTTTCGGATCAGTCCCTCGTGGATCGGTGGGTGACGGGCCGTCAGTCGTGCTGCAGGGTGGCCCACAGGCCGTAGCCGTGCATCGCCTGCACGTCGCGCTCCATCTCCTCGCGGGTGCCGCTGGAGACCACCGCCCGCCCCTTGGTGTGCACGTCCATCATCAGCCGGCGCGCCTTGTCCTTCGGGTAGCCGAAGTAGCTCTGGAACACGTACTGCACGTAGGTCATCAGGTTGACCGGGTCGTTGTGGACGATGGTCACCCAGGGAGTGTCCGGCTCCGTGACCGCGAGCCCCTCCACCTCCGGGCGCTCGATCTCCACCGGCGCGACACTCACAGTCCGTCTCTCCTCGTCGACCTCGGCCTTCCCCCTCGGCCCATGCTTCCATCCGAGCGACGGCGGAGCGAATCAGGGTCGCCCGACACGGACCGCGAGGGAAATCGTCACTCTGACGCTAAGTGGTAGTAGCATCATTCCCATGAACGCCATCACCGCGCGGCGCAGCTCCGCGCTGCTCACCGACCGCTACGAGCTGACCATGCTGCAGGCCGCCCTGCGCAGCGGCGCCGCGCACCGCCGCTCGGTCTTCGAGGTGTTCACCCGCCGCCTGCCGAACGGCCGCCGCTACGGCGTCCTGGCGGGCACCGGCCGGGTGCTGGACGCCGTGGAGGACTTCCGGTTCACGACGGCGCAGCTCGACTGGCTCGCCGACCAGCGGGTGGTGGACGAGGAGACCCTGCGCTTCCTCGCCGACTACCGCTTCACCGGCGACATCCACGGCTACCCCGAGGGCGAGGTGTACTTCCCCGGCTCGCCGCTGCTGACCGTCGAGGGCAGCTTCGCCGAGGCGGTGATCCTGGAGACGGTGATCCTGTCGATCCTCAACTTCGACTCGGCGATCGCCGCCGCGGCCTCCCGGATGACGGCCGCCGCGGGCGAGCGCCCGGTGATCGAGATGGGCGCCCGCCGCGCCCACGAGCAGGCCGCCGTCGCCGCCGCCCGGGCCGCGTACCTGGCGGGCTTCTCCGCCACCTCCGACCTGGAGGCCGGCTTCACGTACGGCATCCCGACCACCGGCACCGCCGCGCACGCCTTCACCCTGCTGCACGACAGCGAGAAGGACGCCTTCACCGCGCAGATCGAGTCGATGGGCCGCGCCACCACCCTGCTGGTCGACACCTACGACCTCGCCGAGGCGGTCCGCACCGCCGTCGAGGTGGCCGGGCCCGGCCTCGGCGCCGTCCGGATCGACTCCGGCGACCTGACGCTGCTGGCCCACCGGGTCCGCCGCCAGCTCGACGAGCTCGGCGCCACCGACACGAAGATCATCGTCACCTCCGACCTCGACGAGTACGCCATCGCCGCGCTCGCTGCCGCGCCCGTGGACGGCTACGGCGTCGGCACCAGCCTGGTCACCGGCAGCGGCCACCCGACCTGCGCGATGGTCTACAAGCTGGTCGCCCGCGAGTCCTCGGCCGGCGGCGAGCTCGTCCCGGTCGCCAAGCGCTCGGCCGGCGGCAAGACCAGCATCGGCGGCCGCAAGTGGGCCGCCCGCCGCCCCGACACGGACGGCGTCGCCGAGGCCGAGGTGGTCGGCACCGGCCCGGTGCCCGCCGAACTGGAGCCGCACCTGCTGCACGTCCCGCTGATCACCGCCGGCGAGGTGGTCGGCCGGGAGCCGCTGGAGGCCGCCCGCGAACGCCACCGCCGCGCCCGCGCCGCGCTGCCGCTGTCCGCCACCCAGCTGTCCCGCGGCGAGCCGGTGATCGGCACCGAGCGGTACTGAGGCCCGGCACTTCCGCCGCCGCCCGGCACTCCCTAGAGTGCCAACCGCCCCACCGTCCCCACCCCGACACCTGTGCGACCGGGGCCCGCCCCGGACCGCACCCCACGGAGAGAAGCCAGTCATGCACCGGGCCCTGATCGTCGTCGACGTGCAGAACGACTTCTGCGAAGGCGGCAGCCTCGCCGTCGCCGGCGGGGCCGAGGTCGCGGCCGCGATCACCGACCTGATCGCCGACTCCGCGCCCGGCTACGCCCACATCGTCGCCACCCGCGACCACCACATCGAACCCGGTGCGCACTTCGCCGCCGAGCCCGACTACGTCCGCAGCTGGCCCGCGCACTGCGTGGCCGGCACCGAGGGCGTGGGCTTCCACCCCAACTTCGCGCCCTCGGTGACCTCCGGCGCGATCGAGGCGGTCTTCTCCAAGGGCGAGTACGCCGCCGCCTACAGCGGCTTCGAGGGCCGCGACGAGCACGGCGGCTCGCTCGCCGACTGGCTGAACGAGCGCGGCGTCACCGACGTCGACGTGGTCGGCATCGCCACCGACCACTGCGTCCGCGCCACCGCCCTGGACGCCGCCCGGGAGGGCTTCGCCACCCGCGTCCTGCTCGACCTGACGGCCGGGGTCGCGCCCGCCACCACCACGGCCGCGCTCGACGAACTGCGCACTGCCGGCGTCGAGTTGACGGGCACGCCGGTGGTCCGCGGCTGAGCTGTGCGACTGTGTGGTGCGGCCCCCAGGGCCTCGCCGGAGGCTCGGTGCCCGGGGGCTCAGCGCTCGGTGACCGTCAGGGCCACCACGTCCTCGCCGCCGAGCCGGTACGCCTCGGCCAGCTCGTCGCCGACCGCGTCCCGTTCGGCGGCGAGCCGGGCCGAGCCGACGTAGACCACCCGCACCCCGAGGTACTCCATCCGGTGCTGCCCGGCCCGCACCCAGGCCGCCTCGCCCTCGCTGACGCAGCGCACCTCGGAGTCCACCTCCACCGCCACCGCCGCCTCGGGCCAGAACAGGTCCGGCACCGCGATGTACGTGCCGCCGCGCATCCGCAGCTCGGGGCCGGGCAGCGGCAGCGGCAGGCCCTGCTCGACGGCCAGCTCCAGCAGCGAGGACAGCGCCGACTCCCGCTGCGCGGCCAGCAGTTCGTCCACCGCCGCGCGCACCGGAGGCTCCGCCAGCAGGCCCGCGTCGGTCAGCTCCGCGAGCAGCTCGGACACGCCGCAGCCGCCGACCCGCTCCAACGCCTCGCGCAGCACCGCCCGCAGCAGCCCCGGGCCGACCCGGCAGGCCTCGTACGCGCCGTGCTCGCCCTGCGCACCCGGGCCGCCCGGCTCGAACGCGCCCTGCTCGGCCCACTCGCGGACCGCGTCCGCGACCGCCCGGGCGACCGGCGCGCAGGCCAGCCCGTGCACCTCGCGGGCCACCAACTCCCGTTCGGTGCGCCGGATCCGGACCTGTCCCGCATCCCGCAGCCGGCGCTGCCGGGGCACCAGCACCTCCACCCCGAGCACCGCGGGCAGCCTCGGCATCGACACGAACCCGTACAGCGCCAGCGCCGCCGCGCCGGTGATCACCGCCCGCTCCCGGCCGCCCTCGGCGCGGCCGTTCTGCGCCGCGTACAGCAGCGCCGCCCACATCCGCTGCTCCGGGGTCGGCGGCCCCTCCTGGAGCAGGTACACCCGCGGCAGCAGGCGCTGCCACGGACCGCCCTGCCGGCAGTGCTCGCTCACCAGGCGGGCCGGCACGCCCCGGGCGCGCAACTGGCTGGCCGTCACCACATTCTGCTGGCGCCGGGCGAGCTCTTCGAGAGAGGTGGGCTGCTGCGGAATCCGGTAGCTCATACCGCTCACATTCCCCTTCGCCCCTGACAGCCGACGCCGGACCTGACGACCTGTTACCCAACCGTCGTCAAACCGGGACTGCCCTGCACTAAAGTCCCCATACCCTCACCCATTCGGCGTATCGGGCATTCGAACCGTTGTCGGATCGGATCGGACGTACCACCTACAATCCGATTTTCATTGGATCAACACAGCATTGCGATCCGATCGCTTCCGGGCCTCCCACCTGCGGAATCTGACCGACCGTGACCGTCCCCCCACGGAGCGACACCCCCGGGGGCATCGGCGGGCTTTGCGAATTGCCTACCATCAGGCACATGTCCCGCGACGAGTCATCCGCCCAGCGCGCTGCCAGACTGCGCCTCGGCCGCCTGCCCGGCTACGTCCGCCAACCCGATCCCGCCCGGCGCGGCGGAGAGGACGGACGTGCGTACAAGAAGGGCTGGGAAGTCCGTTTCACGGCGCGCAGCGAAGAGGAGATAACCGAAATCCGCGAGCTGGTCACGGCCGCCGGGTTCGCCCCCGCGCGGCCGTTCTTCAAGGGCCACCAGCTGATCCAGCCGGTGTACGGCATCGCCGCCGTGCAGGCCTACCTGGCCGCCCGCGAGGCCGCCGAGGAG
Organism: Kitasatospora sp. NPDC004531; assembly: GCF_053602195.1. Classification (NCBI taxonomy): domain Bacteria; kingdom Bacillati; phylum Actinomycetota; class Actinomycetes; order Kitasatosporales; family Streptomycetaceae; genus Kitasatospora; species Kitasatospora sp. NPDC004531. The sequence continues at coordinate 63,787 of NZ_JBSGDD010000017.1, forward strand.
AACGGCCGGGTCCGGCGCACCGCCGGCATCCCCGAGCAGCTGCGGCGCGAGCCCGACAGCGTGGCGGCCGCCGCGCGGGCCGCCGAGGCGGCTGCGGCGGAGGCCGCGACGGCCGCTGCGGAGGCGGCCCTGGAGGCGGGCCCCCGGGGCGAGGCGCGGAGCGAAGTGCGAGGCGAAGTGCGAGGCGAAGTGCGGGGCGAGGTGCGGGGCGAGGGCTCCAGGGCCGCTCTGCGCCCCGTTCGGGAGGCGGGTGGCCCCGAGGGTCGCTGACCGCCCCGCAAGGTCGCCAGGGAGCCCTTCTGGGCTCCCTGGGGCGGTTTTTGACGGTACGTCAGGCGCTCGGCGTCGTGAGCGGTCCCGATGCCGGGGGGTTCGGATTCGGTCGGGGTGGTCGACGCGGGCCGCGGCGGCCGCAACCCGGGGCGGGCGCGGATGTCGCCGCCCGCGCTCCGGCTCGCGCCGCCGTTCGCGCTCCTGTTCGCGTCCCTGCTCGCACTCCCGCTCCCGCCCCCGGTCGGCGCGGGTGGCCGTCGCGGGTGGCCGGCACGGTCCCCGCGCGCGTGCCGGCGTGCGTGTTCGCGGCGGTGCGGCCGGCCCGATGTGTGATGGTGGTCATGCCCGCGGTCCGGGTTTCGCCCGCGAAGGTGAGCCCCGCCGCCGCGTCCGCGTTCACCCGCGAGGCCTAAGACGGCCCGCCAACTGCCGTGCGGCCACTGCCGATCCACCGCCCTTGACCAGGCGCGACGCGCTCGCGGCCGGGCCGGGCGGACGGCGGCCGCCGGCTGCTCGTCGCGCGGCGTCCGGAACCGGCTCCGGCCCCGGGCATCTCAGCAGACTTGTCACCCACAGCACCCGCCCGAGGGCCTAGAGTGAGCGCAGACGCTCCCCGTCCGGACCCAGATCGAGAGGCAGCTGATGTGACTGATCGTCATGTCCCGGCCGCGGACTCGGCATGTGCTGATCGGTCCACCGAACTCCCCCGCATCTCGGTCGAGTTCGCGGCGTTCTGCGAGCTGCACGAGCCGCGGTACCGCAGCTACGCCCGGGTCTGGTTCGAGGAACCCGCCGCCGCCCACCGGGTGGTCCGGCTCGCCCTGCGCGAACTGGCCGAGGTCTGGCCCGCCGTGCTGGAGAGCCCCAATCCGGCGGCCGCGGCCTGGCAGATCCTGCGCGACACCGTCACCGAACAGCACGCGCTGGCCGGGGCCGAGGAGCTGCGCCCGGACGTCGACGCCGAGGAGGACCTGGCGATCCTGCACTACGTGGTCGGCCTGGCCACCCCCGAGATCGCCGACGTGGTGGGCGTCGACACCGCCAGCATCACCAGCCAGCTCCGGCAGACCCACCGGCGACGCACCACCGACTGGTGACCGGCCTCCCGGTCGGTGACCGGCCTCCCGGTCGGTGACCGGCCTCCCGGACGCGCCGGGCGGGGGCTCGGGCCAGGCGCAGGCGGAGGGGAGCAGGCGCACAACGCGCGCCGCGCGCCCCCGGGTTGCCCCCGTCGCCCCTTGTGCGCTTCCCGCGCGGTCGCCCGGTGGTCCACGCCGGTCGCAGCGGGGTTCCGTGCCGCCCCGACAGCCGCGGTGCCCCGTGAGCCAAATCACCGCCGGAGCCGCTACCGGAGGGCCGGTCGGGGGCGAAGGATGACGTCCTGATCACCTCAGGACGGAGGAGTTCCCGCATGACCGTCGAGCACGCCGTGGCCATGTTCCGACACCAGGCCGAGGCCTGCGCGGAGCTCGGCTCCCCGCTGTCCGCCGCGCTGCTGCGCCGGGCCGCCGAGGACCTCGCGGCGGGCGGCCCGTGCGCCGCCGCGATCGCCGGCCACGAGGACGCCCCCGGCCCGTCCGCGATCGCGCTGCGCCTGCTCGGCGCCGTCCACGCCCTGGTGATCTCCGGCCGGGCCCCCGCCCTCGCCGTCCACTACCCGAGCGCGGGCGGCGCCTTCGACCCCGCCGACCCGGACGCCCCCTGGCCGGCGTTCCGCGCCACCGTCGCCGACCACCTGCCGTGGATCCGCGAGTGGCTCACCCGCCCGCCGCAGACCAACGAGGTCGGCCGCGCCAACCTGCTGCTCACCGGCCTGGCCTGGGCCCAGCACCGGCTCGCCGAGGACGCGCCCGCCGCCGCGCCGCTGCCGGTCCGACTGTACGAACTCGGCTCCAGCGCGGGGCTCAACCTCCTTGCCGAGCAGTTCCGTTGCGTCTCCCCCGGCTTCGCGTACGGCCCGCCGGACTCGCCCGTGGTCCTCGCCGACGCCTGGCGCGGCGAGCCGCCCGCCTGGCTGCGCGGCGCGCCCCTCCAGCGGGTGGTGGAGCGCCGCGGCTGCGACCCGACGCCGATCGACCCGCGGTCCGCGGACGGCGCCCTCGCCCTGCGCGCCTACCTCTGGGCCGACCAACTCCCGCGCGTGGAACGTCTGAACGGCGCCCTCGCCCTCGCAGCCCGCTTCCCCGCCCCGGTCGAACCGGTCGGCGCGGCCGCGTTCCTGCGCGACGTCCGGGTCGCCGACGGGGCGCTCACCGTGGTCTGGCACTCGATCATGCGCCAGTACGTGCCCGCCGACGAATGGCGGTCCGTGGAAGCCGAGTTGGACCGCCTGGCGGCCGCGTCCGGCCCGTCCGCCCCGTTCGTCCACCTCGCCCTGGAGCCGCGCCGGGTCGGCCCCGGCCACCGCTTTCTGCTCACCGCCCGCCTCGGCGCCGGGCCCACCACGGTGCTCGCCGAGGCGATGCCGCACGGCCTGCCCGCGTGGACCCTGGACGCCGACGACCCCGCCCTCAACCCGCCAGGTGCTTCGCGCCGGTGACGTCGTAGCGGTGGTGCACCGGGTCGTGGATCAGGTAACGGGCGAAGGACTCCACCGTGAACCGGGCGCCGTCGCTGCGCAGCCCCGTCCGCCCCCGGGCGCCGTCCGGCACCGCCTCGAAGGCGCGCGCCAACTGCTCGGCGGCGGCGGCGAGTTCCTCCGACACCACGGCCGGCTGCTGCTCGCCGTAACGCTCCTCGACGGCGGTCGCGTCCTGGTCCCAGTTGGCGAACAGCGGGTCGTCCTCGCCCAGGATCAGCCTCAGCCGCACTTCGAACAGCCGGAACACGTCCCGCACGTGGCACGCGTACTCCAGCACCGACCACACCTCCGGCCGCGGCCGCTCCCGCAACGCCGCCGGATCGCCCGCCAGCAGCTCCGTCCAGGCCGCCGCGTTCGCCCGGATCATGCCCGGGACCTGCTCGAACCGCACGGCCGGCGTGTCCAGCCCGCACTCCGTGCAGGGGCGCTCAAGCACCCAGGTCCAGTCCTTGGTGTCAGGGATCATCATGCGCCCAGCATCACCCGCCCCTCCCCCGCCCCACCAGGGCCACCACCGCCACCGGCCGTCGAGATCCCGCCACCCGCCCTCAGCGCGACCCGCCCAGCGCGGCGGCCACCCCGCGCCCGATCGCGTCCATCTCCGGCGCCGACACCGCCCGCTCACCCGCCTTCAACAATCCGAACACCCGCGGCCCCCGCAACTCCACCCCCAACTCCCGCCCCCGCGGCACCACATGAAAGTGCACATGCGCGAACCCCGCGGCCTCCCCGAACTGCGCCACATACGCCTTCTCGCACCCCGTCACCACCTCCACCGCCCGCGCCAACCTCACCAACCACCCACCCAGCGACGCCGCCTCCCCCGCACTCAGCTCCGCCATCGACTCCACATGCCGCCGCGGCAACAGCACCAACCACCCCGGCAACGCACAATCCACCGCATGCGCCACCCGCCAGTACTCGTCCACCGCGATCCGCTGATACAGCGGCAACCCCTCGAACTCCGCCTCCCGCTCGCACGAATAGCACCCCACCGCCCGAACCCCCTCCATCCCCTTGCACAGCACGGCTCCCCGAGCAGCGGCACAGCCACTCCCCGGGGAGCCGACAGACAACACCCCGCACTCAGCGCTGGTAAGGATTCCCCCCACCCGGCCCCTGCGACGGCGGATACCCACTCCCCTGCTGCGGCGGGTACGGCGCCTGCTGCGGCGGATACCCCGGCCCCGGCTGCTGCGGCAGATACGCCGACTGCGGTTGACCATAGCCACCGGCCTGCTGCGGCGGATACCCGTACGGACCACCGCCGGGACCACCAGGACCGCCCGGCCCACCGCCGTCTCCGCGCTTGTTGCGGCGGACCAGCAGCACGATCACCACGATGGCGATCACACCGAGAACACCGCCGCCCACCGCGATCAGCATCCCGTTCCCGCTCCTGGAACCACCGCCCGCTTGCGCCGACGTCGCCCCGCTTGCTGCCGGGGCCTGCGCCGGATCCGACGCTCCGCCGGAGGGGCGGGAGGTCGAACTGCCCCGCTGAAGCAGCGGGTTCTCCTTCGGCCCGTTGTCCACCTCGGGGTTGGCGACCAACGCGCCGGACGGCGACACGATTCCGTAGCCGTACTGGTTGTTCGGGAACGTCCCCTTGCCCTCGGGCTTCACCGCGCTCTTGATCATCCGGTTGATGACCTGCCCCGCCGACAGCTCCGGATACTTCGACCGCACCAACGCAGCAGTCGCAGACACATAGGCCGCAGCGTCGGAGGTGCCGTTCGCCGTGCCGTAGCCCTGCTTTTCGTTCGCGCGGTAGATATTGACGCCCGGAGCTGCGAGCGTCACCTCAGGCCCAGTGGTCGACTTGGGCCAGAGATCGCCCTTCTCGTCGATCGCAGTGGCCACCACCACCCCAGGGAAGGCCGCCGGGTAGCTGATCTTCAGATCGGCATCGTTTCCGGGTGCCGCAACGAGGACGACATCCTTCTGGATCGCGTAGTTGATGGCGTCCTGGTAGCCCTTTTCGAGCTTGCCTCCCCACCCGAAGGACATGTTGATGACCTTCGCATTGTGGTCGACCGCATAGCGAATGGCATCGCCGATCTCCGTCTCACTGGCGGACCGGGCGCTCCCGTCCAGTCCGATGTTCATCTTGACGGGAAGGATCTTGGCTCGGGGCGCGAGCCCCATGATTCCCGCCTTGTCACCATGGCCACGCCCGGCAATGACGCTGGCCATTCCGGTTCCGTGGCCCTGGGTATCGGTCCGCCCGTCCTTGCCCGGGCTTGTGAAGTCGGTCCCGGAGAGAACCTGGCCGGCCAGATCCGGGTGATCCGCAACACCGGTGTCCAGGACCGCGACGACCACCCCCTCGCCCTGGCTGATCGGCCAGACCTTCTCGGCCGCACGGTAGTTCTTCAGCGCCCACTGCCCATCGCGGATGGTGTCCGCGGCGGCAGGCCCGACGCTGGAACCCCACACCAGAGCCCCTACAGCGATCGCAGCCAGACCACGCACGCATCGGCCGGTCACCAATCTCATCGCCCCCACTCATTGAAACGACCGTCCCGCAGATCGTCAGATCTGCGGGACGGTCGGTCGTCTTTCTTCGACTGTTCAGCTCACCGAGCGCCGTACCATCCTTCGACAAGGTCGTCCGCTCGCTCTTGAAAAACGGCCGAACCAAGCCTCAGGACCCGACGAAAACAGAACCCCACTCAGCGCTGGTACGGGTTCCCCCCACCCGGCGGCTGCTGCGGCGGATACGGCGGCGGCTGCTGCGGGTAGGGCGCCTGCTGCGGGTAACCCGGGCCCGGCTGCCCATAGCCGGCGGGCTGCTGCGGCGGATATCCGTGCCCAGGCCCACCACCAGGGCCGCCGGGGCCGCCAGGCCCACCACCGTTGCCACCCTTGGAGCGACGTACCAACAGCACGATCACCACGATGACGATCAGGCCCACGACGCCGCCGCCGACCGCGATCAGCATCCCGTTCCCGCTCTTGGAGTCACCACCACTCGCCTGCGAACCGGTCGAGTCGCCGCCGGCCGCAGGCGTCTTCGCGGGGTCGGACGCGGCACCGGAGGGCTTGGAGGTCGAACCGCCACGCTTGAGCAGCGGGTTCTCCTTCGGGCCGTTGTCCACCTCGGGGTTGGCGGCCAACGCGCCGGACGGGGAGGCGATTCCGTATCCGAACTGGGGGTTCGGGAAAGGCCCCTTGCCTTCTGGCTTCACCGCAGTTTTGATCATCCGATTGATGACCTGGCCCGCCGACAGGTCCGGATACTCCGCCCTCACCAGCGCGGCAATCGCGGACACGAATGCGGCGGAGTCGGAGGTGCCATCTCCTGCGCTGTAGCCCTTCTTCCCATTTGCGCGATAGATGTTCTCGGCGGGGGCTGCGAGCGTCACCTCTGCACCAGTCGTCGACTTGGGCCACAGCTCACCTCGCTCCGTGACTCCCGAGGCGACCACCACTCCGGGGAACTTGGCGGGGTAGTCGAGCTGCATGGTGGGGTCGTTTCCGCTGGCGGTAACGAGAATGACGTCCTTTTGAACGGCGTACTCGATCGCCGCCTGGTATCCCTCGTCGAACGCGGTGCCGGCGCCGAAGGACATGTTAATAACCTTGGCCCCATTGTCGACGGCGTAGCGGATCGCCTCTCCGACCTGCTTCTCGTCGCCTGACTCAAGGTGTTCGGCATTGCCAACGCCGATCTTCACCGGAAGGATTCTGGCCTTCGGCGCCAACCCCATGATGCCGGCGTTGTCGCCGTGCCCATGACCGGCAATGATGCTGGCCATACCGGTCCCGTGGCCAATGACATCGTTCTGACCGTTCGCGTCCCTGCCCGTGAAATCCTTCCCCGGGAGAACCTGGCCCGTCAGATCCGGGTGCGCCGCATCGACACCCGTGTCAAGGACCGCGACAACGACTCCCGCGCCCTCACTGACCGGCCAAACCTTCTCAGCCGCACGATAGTTCTTCAGCGCCCACTGTCCGTCGCGGATGGTGTCCGCAGCGGCAGGCCCGGCACCGACACCCCACACCAGGGCTCCCGCAGCGAGCGCGGCCAGACCGCGCACGGATCGGCTGGTCGTCAAGCCTCGTCACCCCACTCGTTGAAGCGGCCGCCCCGCAGACCATCGGATCTGCGGGACGGCCGGTCGTCTTCGACTACTGACCGAACGTCATTCCACCACGTTCGGGTTGACCTGATTGCCGGATGCCCACGTTTCCTCGTCCTCGACGAGGTAGTCCGGGCGGTCCTTGCCGCGCTTCTTGTCCTTCTTGCCGGCCTGGCCCTGGCCGCCCATGCCGCCGCCGTGCCCGGCACCTGCCTGGCCCGGGCCGCCGGCCTGGCCGCCGGCGCCACCCTGGCCGAAACGGTTGCGGCCGATGCCCGACCCGCCCTCAGTGAACGCCCGCCCTCCGGCAGCGGAGTGGGTGGCCTCGCCGATCACTCCGCCGGCCTTGCCGGTCAGGCCACCGCCGGAACGCGCGCCAATGCCGCTTCCACCGCCGGCACCGCCACCGCCAAGAGCGCCGTTGCCGAGACCGCCGCCCGAGCGAGCCCCCATGCCACCGGCACCGCCTGCGCCCGGCCCTCCGCTGCCGCCCAGGCCGCCGGAGCCAAAGGTGCCGGCCTTGGAGACGCTGTTGCCGGTGAACCCGGCACGGCTGCTGCCGATGCCGGTGCCCCCGCCCAGCAGGGCTCCATCGCCGCGGCCGATCGGACCGGTACCCACGCCGCCCGCCGGACCGAGGCCACCGCCGCCGACCGGGCTGTGCACCGTTCCAGCACCCCCGGTACCACCGATCGTCCCGGTGCCGCCGCGGACACCGCCGTTGGCACCCGGGATTCCGTCGATACCCGTGCCCGGGCCCTTCGGCTGCGGAATCGCGTTGGCCGTTCCACCGGAGATGCCCGCGTCGGTCGGCCGGATCACGGTGGGCTGGAGCTTTGGCGCCTGCGGCGTGCCGCTGGTCCCCAACTGTCGACCAGCGGTCCGCGATCCGGCACTGCCACTCGCCGACCCTGTGCTGCCCTGCACAAGACCGCCGCCGACTCCGGCGATCAAGGCTCCGAGAGCGGACGCACCACCGTTGTCCGGCGGCGTCAGTTCCCTATCACCGTCACGGATCGGCTTCGGCGGCTGCAGATAGGTGGTGGTCGCACGGTAGCTCGCCGCGAGCGTCTGCATCACGGTGACCGCTTCCTGCTTCCGCGAGTCCGCGACGGCAGTGCGGGTGTCTTCGTTGTCGACGCCGACGGTCTGCTGGGCGGTGTCGCTGACCGCGTCACCCACCTTGTCCCAGAAGCCGGGCTCCTCGGGCATGTCACGCTTGGCCTTGTCGATGGCCTCGGACATCATCTCCAGCGCGTTGGCCGCGTCGTTAGAGTAGGCCGCGACGCTGTTCACGTCGTTGGCGAGCGCAGTCATCCGCGAGTAGAACGCGTCGCTCGTATCGCCCTGCCAGGAATCACTGGTGTCAGCAGCCGCGGTGTTCAGCGCGGTGCGGATCTGCTTCAGGGTGTTGGTGGCACGACGCCACGGGTCGGCGGCCGCCATCACCGCACCGGAGTCCATCGACTGGACCATGTCGCGCATCTGGCCGTGGCTGTAGCCGTTGAAGTTGGTCATGTCGGTCACGATTGGCTCCCCTCACGCCGAACGCTGCCTCGGCGGTCACCCAGTTTCGCTGCGTCCCGGACGATCACCACTGCGGCCTCGGCTCTCCGCTGCCCGCCGGAGACACGGTTCCGACCGGCGGCCCGGCCTGCGGCGCCCCCGCTGCGGTCCGCTGGGTCGAGGTCACCGGATTGGGGACCGCTGTGGACCAACCGTCACTCGCCAGCTTCAGTTGCTTGCTGGCGTCGTGCTCCTGCTCCTCGTAGTTGGTCGCAGTCCGGTCCGCGTTCTGCTGCGCCTCGTCGATCGCCTGCTGGATGTAGTCGAGGACCCTCTTCAGCCCGTCCCGCATCTCCCCGTACTTGGCGTGCAACGCCTCCGCCTCCGGGAACGACCCGAACGCCGCCGGGGCAAGCCCCGTCTGTCCGTGGACCTTCGCGCCGCCGGCGCCGTCCTCGAACTCCTTGAGCAGTCCTCGGACTTGCGCCGCGAATGCGCGCAGGCTGTCCACCTCTACCTGGTAGCCCTTGCCGCCGCCTGTGCTCATGTACTCGTACCTCCCCCGTACTTGCTGCCCGCTGGACTGCCCACTCGACCGCCTGGGGCCTGATGGAAAAAGTTGGCTCCAGTCCATATGTCTAACACATGGAACGGTCCGTCAAAACGCCCCCTGGTGACGGAGGGTGGGGTCAGGGGGTGGGTGCGGTGGCGGCGAGGGCCCGGCGGCAGAGGGAGTCGGCCCGGCGGGTGGTTTCGGGGAGGCGGTAGGAGGGGGTGAGCGCGAGGGTGACGGCGGTGGCTTCGGTGAGGCCGATGCGGTGGCCGACGGAGAGGAAGACGGGCTTGACGCCCTGCCGGGTGCGGACGGCGCGGCCGACGGTCTCGGGGCCGTCGAGGAGCGGGGACCAATCGCCGCGGCGTTCGCCGGGCGGTTGGTGGGTGAAGGTGAAGGGGGTCTTGGCGATGCCGAGGGTGGGCAGGCCGGTGTGGACGCCGAGGTGGCTGGCGAGACCGAGGCGGCGGGGATGGGCGAGGCCGTAGCCGTCGCAGACGACGAGGTCGGGGGTGCGGGTGAGGCGGGCCAACGCGTCGAGGACGGCGGGGAGTTCGCGGAAGGCGAGCAGCCCGGGGAGGTAGGGGAACGCCACCCGGCCGACGGCGGTGGCCTGTTCGACGACGTCGAGGGTCGCGTAGTCGAGCAGGACGGCCGCGGCGGCGACCACGTCGCGCTCGTCGTCGTAGGCGACGTCGACGCCGGCGATCAACGTGCCGGGGCGGCGCGGCGGTTCGGGGCCCTCGGGGACGACCAGGGGACGCAGGCGTTCCTGTTCGGCGCGGGCGGCTTCCGCGGTGGTGGGCCAGTCGGCGGGGACGGTCACGGCGGCTCCGGGCGGGGTCGGATGGGGGTGGCACGGGGCGGCCACCCGCCCCGGTGTTGTCCGTGGGCACGCTATCGCTCGACGAAACATGACGGGACCGACGGTCGGGCGCAACCACGTGAGCCCGTGCGCCCCCTGTGCCCCCGGATCACTCAACTCCCGGAGGCTAGGCTTGACTTACCGCTCCAGACCCAGCCGCCTTCCCCGCGCGAAGGGTTGACCGCCATGACACGCCCCGCCGTGACACGCCCCGCCGTGACACGCCCCGCCGCACGCCCCTCCAAGAGCCCCCACGAGAGCCCCCGCCCGGGCCCGGTCCAGGTCGGTCTCGGCACCCTGATCGCGACGGCCGCCACCGTGGCGCTGCTGGCGGTGTCCGGGGAGACGGGGGTGTGGCGGGTGGCGGTGCTGGTGGCGTTCGGGGTCGCACTCGGGACGCTGTCCGCCGTCCTGCTCGCCGCCCGCCCCCGCGTCGCGGCGCCCCCGGCCGCGCCCACCGCCCCGAGGCCGCCCGCCCGGGACCTCCGCCGTCCCGAGAACGTCCGCGAGTACGCGCACCGATGAACTCCCGGGCCCGCGGCAGGTCGATGGCTGCCACGGGCCCGGGGCCCAACCGGAGGGGCGTCCGTCAGGCGGTCGAGACCACCACCGTCTTGGCCGCCTTGTCGTGGATGCACTGCCGGTAGGGCTTGTCGAAAACCCCGAACAGGCCGTCGACGGGCCACCACAGGCCGCCGCAGCAGATCAGCGCGGGCACGACGAAGACGGCGGCGCGGGTCCAGGCGGCGCTGGTGGTCGGGGCGGAGCCGTCGGCGAGCATCGCGACGCGGACCTTCATCAGCTTCTTGCCGAGGGTCTGGCCGTCCCGGCTGAGCATCAGGCCCTCGTAGACCAGGTAGAACGCGTAGCCGAGCCAGGCCGAGCCGACCCAGCCGTCCTGCTTGCCGAAGTTGGCGAACGGCAGCAGCACCAGGACGGCGAGCACCTCCACCATGATCCAGTCGACCAGGCGGGCGACGATCCGCGCGCCCCAGCCGCCGAGCGCGGGCATCCCGGGGACCGGGCCGGGGCCGGGCGTGCCGTAGGGCGAGCCGTACGGGCTGCCGGGGGGCGGGTTCTGGCCGGGCGGGGGGCCGTAGCCGGGGGGCCGGTTGTCGTAGGGGGAGCCCGATCCGGGCGGCGCGCCGTACTGGCCGCCGTAGCCGGGCGGCGTGTCGTACGGGCTGCCCGCCGACGGCGGCTGCTTGTCGAAGGAAGGCGTGCCGCCCTCCTCCGGCTCGGTCCCAGAGGGGTCTTGGCTGCTCATGGCACGAGTAGAACACCGCGATTCCTACGCACTTGGGACATTCGCGACGTTTCCGCCCGTTTCAACGGCAGCCGGGCGGCCGCCGGCGGCGCGCCCGACAGCCCGGCGGTCAGCGCCGCACCACCCGCACCACCCGGGTCCGGGCCGCCCGGTCGTGCCAGCCGCGTCGGGCGGGACGGTCCAGCAGCGGCGCGACCAGGCCCGCCAGCAGGACGGTGCCGAGCCCGCCCACCAGCCAGCGCAGCAGCGAACGCCCGAAGCCCGGCGGGCGGCTGCCGCCCGCGGCGACCACCCGGATCCGGGCCAGCCGCTTGCCGAAGGTCTGGCCGGTCCGCGCGACCGGCAGCACCTGGTACAGCAGCGCGAACAGCACCAGCACCCCGAGCACCACGCCGACCCGGCCCAGTACCGTCTGGTCCAGCAGCCACACCTGGTGCTGGCGACCGGTCAACTGGGCGGCGCGCTGCGCCTGTTCGATCTTCTTCCGGACGTGCTCCGACACCGTGGCCGCCATCGGCACCGCGACGGCCGCCCCGACCACCACCGTCACCGCGCCGTCCACCAGCCACCCGAACGCCCGCGCCGCCAACCCGGCCGGCACGGCCGCCGGCGCCGCCGACCGCCGCTGCTCCCCGCCGCCACCACCGGCGCGCGCCCGCCCTGCGGGGCTCGCCCCGGGCGATGGGGCGACCCGGGACTCCGCGGCACTCTCGCGCGGCGGCCGCACCCGCTCACCGGTGACCTGCGCCGCCGGAGCAGCCGCCCGCGTCTCCGGCGCGACCGCCCGGGCCTGCGCGGCAGCCGCCCGCGTCTCCGGCGCGACCGCCTGCGCGGCGGCGCCCTGCGGCTCCGGACGCGCGGCGGCCTGCTCCAGCGGCGACGCGAGGGCCTCGCCGGGGGCCGCGTCGACGCCCCAGGAGACGCGTCGGGGCGCTTCGCCGGTGTCCATCAGCCCGCGCTGCGCCCGCGGGTCCGCCCGCCAACCCGAGGAGGCGGCGGGCTCCTCCGCCACCACGGACGGCCCGCCCGGACGCGACGAACCCGCTCCCAGCCCGCACAGCGGCTCGTACAGCGGCGCCGACCCGGCCGCCATCCCCACCGAGCCGCCCCGCCCTTCTCCGTCCCCGCCTCCGTGCCAGGGCGTCCCACCGAGCGGCTGGGCAGGACGCGGCACGGCCTCCTCCACGACCTCCTCCACGGCGACGACCGGCTCCGCCCCCGGCGGCGACGCCTCCACCGCCGGCTCCCGAACCTCGGCCGGCCGCACGCGTTGCGACCCCACCACCCCGGACGCCCCGGCCCCGGAAGCCCCGGCCGCCTCCGGCACCGAGACCGGCCCCAGCCGCAGCGCGGCCGCCGTGGCCCAGGACTCGACGACCGCGGGCTGCATCCCACCCCCGCTCACGGCCCAGGGGGCGACCGGTTCGACGGCCCGCGGCCCGCTCTCCACCGGGGCGGGCGGCGGCGCCACCGGCCCCGGGTGCGCCGGCATGTTGAAGGCGGTGTGCGCCCCGGTCTCGTCGAGGTAGATCGGCCCGGTCTCGATCAGCGGTCCGGTCGGTGCGGCGGGCGCGAGCCCGGGCGGGACGGCGTACGGCGGCGGGCCGAGGTAGCGGGCGACGAAGCGCGGCGGCTGGAGCTGCTGGCCGGGGGCGGGCGCGGCCCGGCTGGTGCCGGGGACCCAGGCGTGCCCGGCCCAGTAGCGGACGAAGCCGGGTACCGAGGGGTCGGGGTAGTAGCCGGGTGCTCCGGCGTCGGCGGGCACGGTCGTGCCGAGCATCGGTGCTGCGGTGGGGGGCCGGTCCGTCATTGCCTCTTCCTTCGTACCGGCACCGCGGCGTGCAGGTGTGCGGATGTGCGCAACCGGGCCGCGGGCGGAGAGTCGCCGGGCAGTCACAAAGAGTAGTACCTGGAGGGGCCCGGTCCGCCTGGTTCCCGGTAACTCGTGAAACCGGTGGAACGGGACGGGTGCGAGTGGTAGGGCACGAGTCCTGAGCCGGGTCGGTCGTGCCGAACGTCGGCCGGCCCGGTGTCCCGTCCCGAACAGTCGGTCCGGTGTCCCGTCCGGAACAACCGGGACGGCCGGGAAAAGGTTCTGCGAAAAGTCCGTCGGAAAGTTTCCCGGAAACCCGTGTAAGAGTGCGCACCGCTCCCGCTCTCTCCTGCTGCGGGGCCGATCGGCGGCCGCGCAGCGGAGGCGAGAGGGTGAGCGGCATGGCCGGACAGTCGACCGGAGTGGTGGAGCAGGAGCTGGAGCTGGAACTGGTGCTGTCGCCGGAGCGCAGCGTCGCGGTGCCGGCCCGGCTGTCGTACGGGAGCCACGACCCGTTCGCGGTGTACGTGACCTTCCACCTGGACAGTGGGACGCCGGTGACCTGGGTGTTCGCCCGTGAGCTGTTGGTGGAGGGAACGTTCCGGCCGTGCGGTCAGGGCGACGTGCGGATCTGGCCGACCCGGGCGGGGCGGCGCAGCGTGCTGTGCATGGCGTTGAGCTCGCCGGCGGGCGACGCGCTGCTGGAGGCGCCGCTGCCGACGGTGGCGGCGTGGCTGGAGCGGGCGCACCGGCTGGTGCCGCCGGGCGCCGAGCTGGAGGCGATGGACCTGGACGGTTCGCTCGCCGAGCTGCTGGCGTGAACCGGGCGGCCGGCGCGACACCAGCGGCCGGCGCGAGCCGTGCTGCCCTTGTGAGCCGGCCCGGTGCTCAGTGGGCCGCGGGGGCCTTCTGGCTGCCGGTGCTGCCCAGCCCGTCGGAGCCGGTGCGCGGCGCGGGGAGGGCGACCAGCGGGGCGGCGGCGCGGCTGCGGGAGTGCAGGCGCAGGGCGGCGACGGCCAGGAAGCACAGGCCGATCAGCGGGTAGATCGAGGCCGGCAGCTGGCTGGGGAGGGACAGTCGCAGGTCCAGGTCGCCCTTGTGCGGGACGACCCACATCGCGAAGGAGAGGAAGCCGAGCAGGGTCAGGCCGAACACGATCCGCCAGCGCAGGCGCCGGACGGCGGCGGGCCGGGAGCGTTCGTGGGCGGCCTCGGCGGCGAGCAGGACCAGCATCGGCACGCACCACACCCAGTGGTGGGTCCAGCTGATCGGGGAGATCAGCACGGCGGTGACGAGCGCGGCGCACACGCTCCAGGCTTCGGCGCGGGGCGACCGGTGGGCGCTGCGGTGGGCCCAGACGGCGACGGCGAGGCCGCCGACGGCGACCAGGGCGGCGAGCGCGGTGGCGGCGGGGCCGGGGTTCTCGGTGTGCAGCAGGCGGGCGACCATGCCGCTGATCGACTGGTTGTCGACGATGACGGTCTTGCCGACCCGGGTGGAGTCGAAGAGGTACTCGGTCCAGAAGCCGCGGGTGGCGTCCGGCAGGACGAGGGCGCCGATCAGGAAGGTGCCGAGGAAGGCGGCGCCGGCCACCAGTGCGGCCCGGATCCGGCCGGTGATCAGCAGGTAGACGGCGAACAGGCCGGGGGTGAGCTTGATGCCGGCGGCCAGGCCGATGGCGAGGCCCTTGGAGCGGGCGTGGTCGGGGCGGGTGAGGTCCCAGAGGATCAGGCAGGCCAGGGCGAGGTTGATCTGTCCGTAGCGCAGGGTGGTGAAGACGGGTTCCAGCCAGACGCCCAGTCCGGTGATCAGGACCACGCCGATCGGCCGCAGTTCGCGGCGCGGCCAGCCGACCAGTTTGAAGGACAGGTGGGCGAGGGCGGCCAGCAGCAGCAGGTTCCCGGCGGTGACGGCGACGCGCAGGAACGGGATGCCGAACCAGGTGGTCGGCACGAACAGCATGGCGGCGAACGGCGGGTAGGTGGCGGGCAGGTTCCACTCGGTGACCCGCAGCGCGTACAGGTCCTGGCCGTGGGCGACGGCGGCGCCCTCGGCCCGGTAGACGATCATGTCGACCATCGAGGTGCCGGCCAGGTGCCGCACGGTGGCGTAGCCGAGCAGCGAGACCAGGGCGATCGCCGCGGCGATGCCGAGCGGCCGCCGGGGGGCGGCGCGCAGGGCGGCGGTGAGGTCGGCGAGCAGGCGCAGGGGTGCGGTGAGGGCGCGCCGCCAGGCGGGGACGGGTGGTTGTTCAGGTCCGCCGGTGGGCGTGGCGCGCTGTGCTTGCACCGTGGTCACTGTGTTGCTCCGTCCGCCGTCGACCTGCGCTGGGCCAGCAGCCGACACTACCCGACGGTCCGATTCGCGCCACCGGTCGCGGGATCCGAGGGGTCCTGACCTGCGGTCGCCCCGGGCTCCCCTCCGGGGGCCGGCCGAGCGGCCGCGGGGAAGGGCGACCGTCCGGACACGGCCCCGGCCCGGGGCGACCGCACCCGGCGGCCGGACGGCCGCGTCCGGGGTGCGGTCCGCCGACGCGGACGACGATCGACGTGCGGACGACCCTAGCCGGGCGCACGGAGCGCGGCCGCGCGGCCGGGGCGGCATCAGGCGCAGCTGAGGCGGTGCTAGGGAGTTCTTAAGGAAGAGGAGCGACACCAGCTGTCGCCCCCGCGGTAACAGCTGCTGTGTCGGTGTCATCGGCCTGCGTCAGTCCTTGCGGAGCGGTCGGCCGGGGCGGCGCCGTTGCTGGCGCGGCAGTTCGACTTGGGTGCGGGTGTTGAGCCGTACCCCGATCTCGGCGCCGCCGAGTGCGGCGGAGCGGCCGAGGGTGACGTCGCCGCCGGTGCTCTCGGCGAGTTTGCGGACGATGTCCAGGCCGAGGCCGGTGGAGCCTTCGCCGCCGTGGCCGGCGCCGCGGCGGATCGCCGGAGCCGGGTCGGCGAAGCCCGGTCCGGCGTCGCCGATCAGGACGGTCACGGCGTCCTGGTCGGCGGCGAGGTCGACGGCGAAGGCGGTGCCGACGGCGGTGTGCCGGAAGACGTTGCCGAGCAGGGCGTCGACGGCGGCGGCCAGGTCGCCGCGCTGGACGGGCACGGGCGCGGGTTCGGTGTCGCCGTTGAGCTGCCAGGGGCGGCCTTCGTCCTCGGCGAGGGCGGACCAGAACGCGACGCGTTCGCGGATCACCTCGACGGCGTCGCAGCCGAGGACGACGGGTGGGGCGTCCACGGGGTGCCGGCGGGCGGTGCGGATGATCTGGTCGACCTCGCGTTCGAGCTGGGCGACGGCGTGCCGGGTGGCGTCGGCGGCGTCGCCGGCGCCGAGGGCGGCGGCGTTGAGCCGGAGCACGGTGAGCGGGGTGCGCAGCCGGTGCGAGAGGTCGGCGGCGAGTTCCCGTTCGGCGGCGAGCAGGTGGACGACGCGGTCGGCCATGGCGTTGAACGCGTAGGCGGCTTCGCGGAGTTCTTCGGGTGCGCCCGCCGCTTCGGCCCCGTCGACGGGTACCCGGACGGTGAGGTTGCCGGAGCCGAGCGAGCGGGCGGCGGTGGCGAGGCGGCGGGCGGAGCGGACGATCCGGATGCCCATCCGGTCGGCGACCCAGACGGAGACGGCGACCAGGGCGAGCGCGACGCCGGAGAGCACCAGCCAGGCGGTGCTGACGCCGCGGGTCAGATCGGCGTCGGCGACGAACACCTCGACCATGGCGACCCGGCCGTTGTCGACGGCGACCGGTTCGAGCAGCGCGTAGCCGCCCGGGGTGCGGACGGTGCCGCCGCGGTAGCGGGGCCGTCCCTGGTCCTGGTCCTCGGCGGAGGTGAGCTGCCCGGCGTCGACCCGGGGGTGGCCGACCACCGGGCCGCCGGGCAGGTGGACGGCGAGCCGGTCCTGCGCTCCGGCCTCGGTGGAGGCGAGGGCGCGGGCGACGGCGTCCTGGTCGGTGGTGATGGCGAGCGCGGGGCCGAGCGCGGCGGCCTGCCGCTGGGCGGTGGTGAAGGCCCGGTCGCGGGCGGTGTGCTGGACGACCAGGCCGAGCGGGATCAGGAACGCCAGCGCGACCATGACGGTGCCGGCGATGGCGGCCTTGACCATCGCCCAGCGCAGCGAGCGGAGCAGGCGTTTCATGTCGCGCACCCGACCGGGGGTTCGGAGGGCGCTTCGAGCCGGACGCCGACGCCGCGCACGGTGTGCAGGTAGCGCGGGCTGGAGGCGGTCTCGCCGAGCTTGCGGCGCAGCCAGGACAGGTGGACGTCGATGGTCTGGTCGCCGCCGTAGGTCTGCCGCCACACCTCGGCGAGGATCTCCTTGCGGGGGACGACCACGCCGGGCCTGGCGGCGAGGAAGGCCAGCAGGTCGAATTCGCGCCGGGTGAGGTCGAGGCGTTCTCCGTCGAGCAGGGCCTCGCGGCGCTGCGGGTCGATGGCGAGGCCGCCGACCCGCAGGATCTGCGGGGCCATCAGGGAGCCGCCGCCGAGCCTGCGCAGCACGGCGGCCATCCGGGCGGTGAGGTGCTCGCCGGAGAACGGTTTCACCAGGTAGTCGTCGGCGCCGTCGTTCAGCAGCCGGACGATCTCCGCCTCCTCGTCCCGGGCGGTGGAGATGATGACCGGTACGTTGGTCAGTCCGCGGATCATCTTGAGCGCCTCGCTGCCGTCCAGATCGGGCAGGCCCAGGTCGAGGATGACCAGGTCGCAGCCCACCTGGGCGACTTCCCGCAGTGCCTCCAGGGCGGTGCCGACGGAGCGCACGGCGTGGCCGGAATCGGCCAGATGGCGGATCAGGGCGGAACGCACAAAGGGGTCGTCCTCGACCACAAGCACTGTTGCCATGGGGCTGCACGGTACGGCATAGCGGCCAACTGGTCTGTACCTCGGGGGTGCGGGAGTTCCGCGGCCGTGACCTGACGGGTCCTCTGGAGACGCCGTACGCAAGGTTGCTGAGGATTGACCGGGTCACTGACCGGCTCGTGACCTGAGTACGGCAGGATGGGCCCGCGATGCGGAGCGGATGGGTTCAACTGGGTGCCTGGGCGGCGGCCACCGGGGCGGCGGTGGCGCTGTCCTGGCTCGGTGTGCACGCGGTGCTGGCCGACACGGTGTTCGAGGGGCCGGTCGCGCTTCCGCTGCCCTCGACGGCCACCTCGCCGCCGGGGCCCGCGGCGTCCCTGCCGCCCGCCCCGGGCACGACCGACACCCCGCCGGCCGGCACCGGATCCCCGGGCGCCACCGGCACCCCGGGCGGCGCGGGCACTTCCGGCTCCTCCCCCGGCTCGACGACCCCGCGCCCCGGCCCGGACCCGACCGCCGGTCCGCCCCGCAGCCCGAGCCCGACCCGCAGCCCGTCCTCGCCGTCGCACGGCGGCTCCGCGTCCATGCTCTCCTCGCCGAGCAGCACCACCGGGACGGTGCGCAGCTACCTGATGCCGGGCGGCCGGGTGGCGATCGAACTGCGCGAGCACGACGCCGAGTTGGTGTCGGCGACCCCGGAGCCGGGCTGGACGATGCAGGTCTGGCGCGGCGACCAGTGGATGCGGATCAACTTCAGCAGGGACGACCGAGTCTCCTCGGTGTACGTGACCTGGAACGGCTTCGAGCCGACCGTGCAGGTCGTCCCGGGCTGAGGCTCGCCGGGCCGGGGGCTGACGGACGGCCCGCGCCGACCCCACAATGTCGGTCGACGCCCGCACCACCGAGGAGCCGCCCGTGCCCCCGCAGCCCGACGCCATCGACGCGCTGGACGGAAAGCTGATCCGGCTGCTCGCCGAGGAGCCGCGGATCGGGGTGCTGGAGTGTTCGCGCCGCCTCCAGGTGGCGCGCGGCACGGTGCAGGCCCGGCTGGACCGGCTGCAGGCGCGCGGGGTGATCGGCGGGTTCGGCCCGCAGGTGGATCCGGCGGCGCTGGGCTATCCGGTGACGGCGTTCGCGACGCTGGAGATCTCGCAAGGGCAGGGTTCGGTGGTGCGGGCGCACCTGGCGGCGGTGCCGGAGGTGCTGGAGCTGCACACCATCACCGGCCACGGCGACATGCTGGTGCGGATCGTGGCCCGGTCGAACGCGGACCTGCAGCGGGTGATCGACCGGGTGGTGGGCTTCGACGGGATCGTCCGGGCGTCCACCGCGATCGCCCTGGAGAACCCGGTGCCGTACCGGATCCTGCCGCTGGTGGAGCAGGCCGCGGGAGCCCCGGAAGCGGTTTGACGGGGGACCGCCAATCGAAGCTGGCGGAGGGCCGCCACCTGCGGGGCGGTGTCACGGATGACGCCGGACGGTTTTTGGCATATGCCTATGGCTCGTGCACGCAATGAACCCGACCACGAACCCCGGGGCCGCCCTCCCCCGCCCCCGGCCGGCTGCCGTTCCCGCCGCCGGAGAACCGTAATGCGGCGGACCGCCGAGGCCCCCACCCTGATCGCCTCCGCGCAGCGCGCCCTGCGCCTGCTGGAGGCGGCCGCCCAGCACCCGGCCGGCGCCACCGCCAAACAGCTCGCCCGGGACACCGAACTGGCCCTCGGCACCACCTACCACCTGCTGCGCACCCTGGTGCACGACCGCTACCTGGAGCGCCGCGACGGCCGCTACCGCACCGGCCCCGCCGTGTCGGGGCTGAGCACGGAGGGCCGGATGGACGGGCCGGAGGCCGGACGGGTCCGACTGGACCGGGTGCTCGGCCGGATCGCGCACGAGCTGAACGCCTCCGTGCACTTCGCCCGCTACAAGGACGGCGAGGTCGAGCTGGTCGCCGCCCGGGCCGCGCCGGGCGCCGCCACCGCCGACCCGGCGCGCTTCGCGGCCGGCGCGCACGCCCACGCCAGCGGCAAGACCCTGCTGGCGCTGATGTCCGCCGAGGAGCGCCGGGCCCATCTGGAGCGCCACCCGATGGTGCCGTTCACCCCGTACACGCTGCGCGAGCCGGCCCAGCTGCCGCTGCTGTTCGGGCCGGGGCCGCAGCGGGCCGCGCCGATCACCCAGTACCAGGAATACCAGCTGGGCCTGGTGGGGGCGGCGGTGCCGATCGTGCTGGGCAGCGACCTGGCCGCGATCGGGGTGGGACTGCCGTCCTCGCAGGCGCACCGCCTGCTGGCGGTGGCCTGCGAGCTGCGGGCCCGGATCGGCGAGGATCTGGTGACCGCCGCGTTCGGCGTGTAGCGGCCGGGCCGCCCACCGGTTCAGCAGCTCGGGACGGCCCCGCCGTCGCGCAGCGCCTGGAGGGCGGCGACCGACTCGGACAGCGTCTCCACCGGGACCAGCCGCAGCCCGTCCGGCGTGTTGACCTTGCCCTGCGCGCACTCGCTGCGCGGCAGCAGGAACACGGTGGCGCCGGCCTGGCGGGCCGCCTGGGTCTTCAGCGGGATGCCGCCGACCTGGCCGACCCGCCCGTCCGCGTCGATGGTGCCGGTGCCGGCCACGTTCGTGCCGCCGGTCAGGTCGCCGCCCCGGCCGTCGCCGGCGATCTTGTCGATGATGCCGAGCGCCAGCATCTGGCCGCCGCTCGGGCCGCCGATGTTCCCGAGCCGGATCTGCACGTCCACCTGCTCGGGCGACAGGTGCAGGTAGCCCAGCGCGGCCAGGGTGGCGCTGTCCTGGGACTGCGTCATCTGCTGCTGCGTCGCCTCGTTGGCCTTGTGCGGGTCGCTCTGCGGGAAGACCTCGGCGGTCGGCACCACGGCCCGCTGCGGGTCGACCCAGGCCGCCAGCGAGTCCCACAGGGTGTTGCGCTGGGCGGGGTTGGTGGCCTCGACCGTCACCACCCGCAGCTGCCCGGAGGTCTGGCGCTGCGACGCCCCGGTGATGGTGATCACCTGCTGCCCGTCGAGCGTGCCCAGGGTGTCGGCGGTCTGACCCGGCGACTCCAGGGTGAAGGGCAGCGGCACGAACGCGGCCACCCCGAACAGCGCCAGCACCGGCAGCGCGCACAGGCCGAGGGCGCGGCTGCGCGGGGCGGTCAGGGCCTTGGACAGGTTCTTCAGAGGCACACCCCGCATCCAAACACACCGGGGCCGTGCCCGGGGCGGGCGCGCGGATCCGCCGGGTTCAGCGCAGCGCGTCGGCGACCTCGGTGGCGGCCTCCACCACGCGCGGGCCGACCCGCTCGGGCACCAGGCCGTTGAGCATCACCACGCCGACGCTGCCCTCGATGCCGCTCAGGCCGATCAGCGCGGCGGCGGCCCCGCAGGCGCCGGACTGCTCCTCGGCGCGGGTGATCACGAAGCCCTGCTCGGGACGGCGCTGGCCGGGGAAGCCGCGGGCGTCCAGGATGGCCCGGCCGGCCGCGCTCTCGGTGAGCGGGTGGCGAAGCCCGGTGCGGTAGGCGACGTGGAAGTCCGTCCAGGTCGGCTCGACCACGGCGACGGCGAGCGCCTCGTTGCCGTCGACCAGGGTGAGGTGGGCGGTGGCGCCCAGGTCCTCGGCGAGCGAGCGCAGGGCGGGCAGCGCGGCCTCGCGCAGCAGCGGGTGCACCCGGTGGGCCAGGCGCAGCACGCCGAGGCCGACCCGGGCGCGGCCGCCTATGTCGCGGCGGACCAGTCCGTGCTGCTCCAGGGTGGCCAGCAGGCGGTACACGACGGTGCGGTTGACGGCCAGTCGGGCGGCCAGTTCGGTCACGGTCAGCCCGCGCTCGGAGTCGGCGAGCAGTTTCAGCACCCGGACACCCCGGTCCAGGGTCTGGGAGGTCTCAGCAGTCACGAACGCCAGGTCCTTTCCGCGGCAAGTTCCGACCATACGACACAACTGCCGTGGCCAGTACCGGAATTGATCACACGTCAGAGGGGTGTCCGACGTGGGAGTCCGGCCTGGGCGTGGTCCGCCGGTCGCAGGGCTCCGCGGGGGTCCGGCCGGGCGGAGGGGTGGGGCCCGGACGGGGTTGGGGAGACGCTAGTGAACGGGACATGCTCGGGGGAAGTGGTTGTTCAAAATCCGATCCACATCGTTGGAAAGTCGCGATGAAAAAACGGACAAGACACCCAAAACTCCGGGCCGTATCGCTCTGGTGTTCGATATCTGACCGGTAGCCGGACACCGCCTCCCGGCGGCGGGGGTCAGAGGACGTTGCGGCCGACGGCCCAGAGCGCGGTGGCGACGAGGATCGCGGTGACGGCGCGCGGCCCGAGGCGCAGCTTCCAGTGCCGGCCGGCCAGCCCGTGGCGCAGCCGCACCAGGTACCAGGCGGCGACGAAGGGGAGCGCGAGCAGCAGCGCGGCGTTGTCGTGCCAGGCGGCGACCAGGTCGCCGTGCAGCAGGTCCCAGGCCATCCGGGTGCCGCCGCAGCCGGGGCACTGGAGGCCCGTCAGCCGGCGCCAGGGGCAGAACGGCAGCGCCTGGCCGGGCAGGTGCGGGTTGCGCGTGTACAGGTAGCCGGCCCCGGCCAGGCCGGCGGCGAGCAGACCGAGCGGGGCGGCGGCGGGGTGGCGCAGCAGCGCGAAGCGCGAACGGCCGGCGCCCCCGCCGCGGGTGTCCGCGAGGCGGGGGTGCCGGCCGTTCGCCTCGGCGTGCAAGGTCAGCTGCGCAGCAGACGGCCCTGGGCGTCGGTGCGGGTGTCGCTGACCAGGAAGATGATGCCGTCGATCAGCGCCCAGACGCCGAGGCCGCCGCAGGTGAGCAGCTGGGCGATGCCCATGCCGACGTGGCCGGTGTAGAAGCGGCCGATGCCGAAGCCGCCCAGCAGGATCTGCAGGATTCCGGCGACGACCTTGGACTTGTCGGACAGCTGGGGGTTCTGGTTGGGGTACGCCACCGTGGGCTCCTCGTGGAAGTGCGGGCCGGAGCGTCGGACGGGACGGCATCGGCAGGTCGACCGCATGCCGAGGCGCACCACACGTGCGTGTTGGCCCCCCAGCACCGGCACGCGGAAGATTAGCGGATCATAGGCCCGCTCGCCTCCACACTTTCTTCGCCAATTCCCGTCCCGATGTCCTGACGGACGGTCAGACCCTCACCGGGCGCTCCGATCAGCCCGCCGTCGCCCACTCCCGGATCCGGCCGATCCGCGCCTTCAGCTGGTTCGCGGTGGCCTGCGCGGTGAGCGGTCCGCCGCACTGGCGGCGCAGCTCGTTGTGGATGGCGCCGTGCGGCTGGTCGGTGCGGTGGTGCCAGGCGGCGACCAGCGCGTTCAGCTCCTTGCGCAGCTCGCGCAGCTCCTGGTGGGTGACCACCGGGCGCTCCTCGGCGGGCAGCTCCAGCAGGTCGGCCTCCTCGGCGGGGCGGGCCTTGGAGCGCTGGATCTGCCGGTGCTGACGTTTCTGCAGCAGCATCTGCACCTGGTCGGGTTCGAGCAGGCCCGGGATGCCGAGGTAGTCCTCCTCCTCCTCGCTGCCGGGGTGCGCCTGCATGCCGAACTCCATGGCGTTGTACAGCACCCGGTCGAAGACCGCCTCGCTGCCCAGCGCCTCGTAGGAGAACTCCTCGCTGCCGGTGTCCGGCCCGTCGTTGGCCTTCTCGGCCTCGGCGAGCAGCCGGTCCTCCTCGTCGAACAGGCCCTCGCCGTCCTTCTTCGGACGGTCCAGGACGTGGTCGCGCTGGAGCTCCATCTCGTTGGCGAAGCCGAGCAGCATCGGGATGGTCGGCAGGAACACCGAGGCGGTCTCGCCGCGCTTGCGGGCGCGCACGAAGCGGCCGACGGCCTGGGCGAAGAACAGCGGGGTGGAGATCGAGGTGGCGTACACGCCGACGCACAGCCGGGGCACGTCGACGCCCTCGGAGACCATCCGGACGGCGACCATCCAGCGCGAGGTGCCCTCGGAGTACTCGGAGATCCGCTTGGACGCCTCGGACTCGTCGGAGAGCACCAGGGTGACCTTCTCGCCGGTGATCTCGCGCAGCATCTTGGCGTAGGCGCGGGCCACCGTCTGGTCGGTGGCGATCACCAGGCCGCCGGCGTCCGGGATGCCCTTGCGGACCTCGGTCAGCCGCCGGTCGGCGGCCTGCAGCACGGCCGGGATCCACTCGCCCTGCGGGGACAGCGCGGTCCGCCAGGCCTGGGCGATCAGGTCCTTGGTCATCGGCTCGCCGAGCCGGGCCTCCAGCTCGTCGCCGGACTTGGTGCGCCAGCGCATGTTGCCGGAGTAGCTGAGGAAGATCACCGGCCGGACGACGTGGTCGGCGAGCGCGTGCCCGTAGCCGTAGGTGTAGTCGGCGACGGACTTGCGGATGCCGTCGCTGCCCGCGTCGTAGGCGACGAACGGGATCGGGTTGGTGTCCGAGCGGAACGGCGTACCGGTCAGCGCGAGCCGGCGGGTGGCGGGTTCGAACGCCTCGAAGCAGGCCTCGCCCCAGGACTTGGAGTCGCCGGCGTGGTGGATCTCGTCCATGATCACCAGCGTCTTGCGGGCCTCGGTGCGGTTGCGGTGCAGCATCGGGTTGACGCCGACGCCCGCGTAGGTGACCACGATGCCGTGGTAGTCCTTCGAGAGCGGGCCCGAGGAGTACGCCGGGTCCAGCCGGATGCCTATCCGGGCGGCGGCCTCGGCCCACTGCTTCTTCAGGTGCTCGGTGGGCGCGACCACGGTGATCTGCTGCACCAGGTGGTTGTGCAGCAGGTAGGACGCCAGGGTCAGGGCGAAGGTGGTCTTTCCGGCGCCCGGGGTGGCGACCGCGAGGAAGTCCCGGGGCTGCTTCTCGATGTACGTGTCCAGCGCGCCCTGCTGCCAGGCGCGGAGCTTGCCCGCGGTGCCCCAGGGGGCACGGCCGGGGAAGGCCGGGGAGAGGTGTGCGGCGGCGGAGGTGCCGGTGGGGCGGGGGTGGAGGCTGTCCGCGTGCGAGAACAGCGGGGCCATCGAGGAGGAGGCGGCGGTAGTCACGGTCTCCGAACGGGGTCGTCGCAGGTCAGGGCCCATGTGAGGCCACCGATCCGCGGTCTGCGGGCGGGCGTGGAACCCGCCCAGCCTAGCCCCTTCCGGGGGGCGGACCGTGGCGATCCCGCGCCCCTGTGGCGCGCGTCCCACTCCCGTCGCGCCGCCCTCACCACACCTTCACGCGGCACGGCCGGCCGTTCACCGTGCCCGGCTGCGGGACGCCCCCGGCAGCAGCGCCGAGCCCTCGTCGAGCGGCGCCGCTCCGGTCGCCCCGCGGGCCCGGCCGCCGCACCGGGCGACCGATATGCCCGAAAGATCCCTCGCGACGTGGCGCAGATCACGTGAAATGACCCCAAAAGCGGTGTAATTCCTCCCGCCCCTTCCGACTCTTCCCTCACGGAAGGCGACACCGGTCGCACCCCCACCACCCGGAGGAAACGTCGTGTCCGCAGCCCCCACGCCGGTCGAACAACACACCCAGGCCCGCCTGATCCTCGGCGCCCACCGCTCCGCCCTGCTCCGGGTCACCCTGCGCTACCGCTGCGAGGACCCGCTCGCCGTCCGCATGGTCTTCCCCGCCGAGTACGCGCTGGACGCCGACCCGTACGACCCCCACGGCCCGCACGACCCCGACGACCCGTTCGACACGGCCGCCCCCGCCGACCGTTCGACGCCGGACATCGAGTGGGTGTTCGCCCGCCAGCTGCTCTCGGTCGGCCTGGACCGGGCGGCCGGCGAGGGCGACGTCCGGATCCGGCCCGCGTTCGGCATGCGCACCATGGTCGAGCTGCGCTCCCCCGAGGGCGTCGCACTGCTCCAGTTCGCCCGCACCGACCTGCGCCGCTTCCTGTGGCGCAGCCACCTGGCCGTCCCGGAGGGCCAGGAGCTGCGGCACCTGGACTGCGACCGGGCGCTCGCCCAGCTGCTGGCCTGAACGGTCGCCGACGCGGGGTTCGGACGAGTGCCGTCAGGTCCGCTGGGTACTCGTCAGGCCCGCTCGGTGCGCATCAGGTGCGCGTACACCACCACGTTGCCGTCCCAGCCGCCCTCCCGGGTGTAGCCGCCGCCGCAGGTGATCAGCCGCAGCTGGGCGTCGGGGGTGGCCGCGTACACCTTGGTGTCGGGGAACTCGCGCTTCGGGTAGACCTCCACGCCGTCCACCAGGAACCAGGCGGTGGCCCGGTCGGCCCGGGCGACCTCCACCACGTCGCCCTTGCGCAGCGCGCCCAGCCGGTAGAACACCGCCGGGCCGCGCGCGGTGTCGACGTGCCCGGCCAGCACCGCCGCGCCGCTCGACCCGGGGGACGCGCCGCCCCGGTACCAGCCCGCCAGGTTGCCGTCCGCCTCGGGCGGCGGCTGGAGGCGTCCCGCGCCGTCCAGGCCGAGCGGGTCCACGGGGGCGTCCACGCCCAGCGCCGGGATCCGCACCCGCACCGGCGGCGCGGGCGGCAGCGCGGGCACCGCCGGCCCCACCGGCGTCCCGTCGTACGCCTGCGCGGCAAGCGGGGCGGGCGGCAGCGTGCCGAGCACCCCGCCGTGCAGCAGCCAGGCCCCCGCGACGACCGCTCCCGCCGCCAGCGCCGCGCCGCCCCACGTCCGCTCGCCCACCGCATCCTCCGTCGTCCCGGTCGTGCGCCCAGTCAATCCACCGCCGCCCGCCGCGGCACGCCCGGCGTTCCGGCCGGGTGACCGCCCGTCACCGCCGGCCGCGCCGCAGCCGGGGGCGGGTCGGGTAACCCTCGGCGAGGGCGTTGGCCAGGCCGATGGCGGGCAGTTCGGAGGCCTTCTCGTACAGCGCGTAGCGGGGCTGCCAGTCGGGCCGGTAGCGGGCGTTGGCCCGGTACAGCTCCTCCAGCCGCCACCAGCGCGACAGGAACCGCAGCACGGCGCGCCACAGCCGCCGCACCGGCCCGGCGCCGAGCCGGTCCTCGAACACCTCGCGCAGCATCGCGAAGTTCAGCGACACCCGCCGCACCGCGGGCACGGCGTCCCGGGCGTGTTCGAGCAGCCGCACGACGGTGTAGTCGACCAGCCCGGGGTCGGACTCCCGGTCCCGGCGCATCAGGTCGAGCGACAGGCCGTCCGCGCCCCAGGGGACGAAGGACAGCAGGGCGGCGGTCCGGCCGGCCTCGTCGCGGCACTCGGCGATCAGGCAGTCGCCGTCGGCGGGGTCGCCGAGCCGGCCGAGCGCCATCGAGAAGCCGCGTTCGGTGCGGCCGTGCCGCCAGGCGTCGGCGAGCCGGACCAGGCCGGCGAACTCCTCGGCGGGGATGTCGCGGTGACGGCGGACCACCACCCGGTACCCGGCCCGCCCGACCCGGCCGCAGGTCTGCCGCAGCCCGGGATCGTCGGGTGCGAACCGGGCCGGTTCGACCACCGCCTCGTCGCCCAGGTGCAGCGCCCGCAGCCCGGCCGCCCCGGCGTACGCGGCGCAGCCCCGTTCGCCGGCGCCGGTGACGGCGGGGATCCAGGCGTGCGCGCGGGCCCGCCGCCGCCACTCCTCGATGGCGGGCGGCCACGCCGCCGGGTCGCCGATCGGGTCGCCGGAGGCCAGCGCCACGCCGTTGACCACCCGGTAGGCGACGGCGGCCGCGCCGTCCGGCGCGAAGCACAGCGCCTTGTCGCGGCGCAGCGCGAAGTAGCCGAGCGAGTCCCGTCCGCCGTGCCGCTCCAGCAGCCGGCGCAGCTCGGCCTCCTCCTCGGGGCTCTGCCGGTCGGTGCCGCGCGGGGAGCGCAGCAGGATCCGCAGGGCGAGCAGCAGCAGGGCGGTGCCGAGCAGGTTGAGCGCCAGGTCGATCCAGCGCGGCGCGTCCACCCCGGGCACCCGGACGGCGCCGGACAGGGTGACCAGCCGCAGCAGGCCGTAGCGGGCGGCCTCGCCCCAGTCCGGCAGGCCGTCGGCGTGGGCGACCCGGACGGCGACCGCGCCGAGTCCGGCGAGCAGCGCCGCGCCGACCGCCAGCACGGCGGCGGCCAGCGGCAGGTTGCCGCGTCCGCCGCGCACCCGGTACACCGGCCGGCCGAGCAGCAGGGCGAGCAGCACGGCGAGGGTGAGCGCGGCGGAGAACCAGTTGAACGGGTGGGCGCGGAACTCGGGGAAGGCCAACGCCAGCCCGTACAGCGCGGCGTGCGCCAGGACGACGGCCAGCGCGGCGATCCAGGCGGCGCGCTTGCGGCGGCGCAGCATCACGGCGAGCAGGCCGGCCAGCAGCGCGGCGGTGAACCCGGAGGTGACCAGCACGGGCGTGAAGTACTCGCCGCGGTCGACCCGTTGGACCTGCGCGCGGAACGGGGCGACGACCGCGCCGAGCAGGTCGACCAGGGCGACGATCCGCAGGTACCACTGTACGGACGCGGCGCAGCGCAGCCGCCAGGGCGCGGGCGGCGGCGGCTCGACGGCGGGCGGCGGGGGCTCGGGCGCGGGTGCGGGGAGCGCCGGCGCCGGTTCGGCGGGTTCGAGGCCGGCGTCGGGGGTGCCGGCCACCAGGTCGTAGACGGCGGTCTTGGCGGCGACCAGGCGGCGGTGGATGCGGTCCTCGCGGCGTTCGGCGCGGGCCATCCGGCGCGGCCGGGCCCGGTAGCGCCAGCGCGCCCAGGGGCTCTGCGGCCGGGCCAGCCGGACCGCGCCGACCAGCGCGAGCGGCCAGAGCATGATGCCGAGCAGCCCCGTCCAGGTCTTGCCCTTGAGCAGGCTGACCACCACCAGCGCGAGCAGCGCGCAGGCCCCGGCCAGGGTGGTCCCGTCGGGGTGGCGGGCGAAGCCGCCGAGCGGGAGTTCGCCGAGCAGCAGCAGGGCGATGGTGGCGACGGCGAGCATCACGGCGTCCACCGAGGTGCGGCCCTGGGTCGACCAGTAGACGTCCTTCAGGTGCAGCACCAGCGCGAACTCGTCCAGCACCAGGCCGCAGCCGACGCCGAACCCGAAGCCGAGCAGCTTCCACCAGGCGCCACCGTCACCGCGCACCGCGAACGCGCCGACGCCGCAGATCAGCAGCAGGGCCTGGCCGAACACCACGTGGTGGATGTGCAGTCCGCCGGGGGTGACGTTGCCCGGCCACCAGCGGACCTGGGCGCGGATCAGCCGGGTGCTGAGCCGGATGAACAGGAAGGACAGCACCAGCCCGAGCAGCAGCAGGAACAGCGGCTCCCGCCCGGTCTCGACGATCCGGTCGCGGTAGGCGTCCAGCAGCGACTGCCACATCGGCGGTCCCACCTCCGTGTCCGGGCCCGGTCCGCGCGACCGTGCCGCCTGATGTCGGCTCAACTCCCGGACGCCCGCGCCGTGGCGTCCCGGTGCGCCGAACAGGTGAGCTGTTCGGCGTGGCGTCCCCCGGTCATCCGTACCCCGGGGTGTGCTTCCCGGCGCGCGGCTCCGGCCCGTGCGATGCTGGGGCGACTCCCCCGGACGACGCATCGGTCATTCCATCTGATGGACCGTTCCTCCGGCCGGTGCCTTCCCCTTACTCCCTGGTGAACGGATGTGAGACATGGACGCCCTCTCCCGCAGGACGCTGCTGGCCGCCGGAGCGGCGACCGCCGCCACCCTCGCGGCGGGCTGCGCGAGCACCTCCGGGAGCGGCGGCCCCGCCCAGCCGGCCCAGGCCGACGGCCTCACCGCGAACGGCAGCCCCAGCGCCGTCCCGAAGCCCCCCGCCACGCTGATCGGCGACGGCTCCACCTCCGACACCGGCCCGCAGCCGAACCAGCCCGTCCCCGAACCGCTGGAACCCGGCCAGAAGCCCCCGCAGTTCGTGGTGTTCTCCTGGGACGGCGCGGGCGAGCTCGACGACCGCCTGTTCAGCCGCTTCCGGCAGCTGGCCAAGGACCACAATGCCACCATGACGTTCTTCCTCTCCGGCATCTACACGCTGCCGGAGTCGAAGCGGTCGATGTACCACCCGCCGCAGCACTCCGTGGGCGCCTCCGACATCGGCTACCTGAGCGACCCGCACATCCGCGCCACCATCGAGCAGATCGGCGCGGCCTGGCTGGACGGCCACGAGATCGGCACCCACTTCAACGGGCACTTCTGCGGTGCCAACGGCGGCGGCCGCTGGTCCCCCGAGGACTGGGACAGCGAGATCCAGCAGGCGATGGACTTCGTCATGAACTGGAAGACCAACACCGGCAACACCGACCTGCCCGCGCTGCCCTTCGACTACCGCAAGGAGCTGATCGGCGGCCGCACCCCCTGCCTGGAGGGCCAGCGCGGTCTGCTGCCCACCGCCGTCAAGCGCGGCTGGAAGTACGACAGTTCGGGCCCGGGCGGGCTACAGATGTGGCCGCAGAAGTTCGCCGGCGGCGCGCTGTGGGACATGCCGCTGCAGTCCATCCCGTTCCCCGGGCACACCTTCCAGGTGCTCTCGATGGACTACAACATCATGTACAACCAGTCCGGCGACAACACCAAGGGCGACCCCGGCCGCCGCTCGTTCTGGCAGACCCAGGCCCGCGACGCCTACCTGGCCGGCTTCGACCGCGCCTACCACGGCAACCGGGCGCCGTTCGTCATCGGCAACCACTTCGAGGGCTGGAACGGCGGCATCTACATGAACGCCGTCGAGGAGGTCCTGAAGGCGATCGCCGACAAGCCCGAGGTCCGGATGGTGTCCTTCCGGCAGCTCGTCGAATGGCTGGAGGCGCAGGACCCGGCCGTGCTCAGGAAGCTCCAGGCCCTCACCCCCGGCCAGAGCCCCGACGGCGGCTGGAACGCCTACCTCGGCGGCTCCGGCCCGGTCACCCCCCGGCCGTCCGTCCCGCCGGTGGCGGGCGGCAAGTAGCCGGACGACGCACCCCGCGCGCGCCGTCGCCGGCCCGCCGGGGTGCGTCGGGCCGTCAGGCCGTCTTCGCCCCGGACACCGCCGCCCGGCCGGAGAGCAGCGCGCCGAGCAGCGCCACCACCGGCATGGCCAGGAACACCGCGGCGAACGGCCCCGCCGGGAGCGACGCGTCCTCGGCCACCGCGCTCACCGCGCCGCCGCCGAGCGCCGCGAACAGCACGCCCGCCAGCCCGGTCAGCAGGACGTTGCCCAGCGCGTCGCTCAGCTGCAGCGCCGCCGAGTTCTCGCCGGTCTCCTCGGGCGCCGACAGCCGCATCATCAGCACGCTGATGCTGGCGATCGCCAGACCCATCCCGATGCCGCCGACCGCCCAGGCCACCGCCGGCACCCACACCGGCACGGACGCCAGCAGCACCAGCGGCAGGGCGCCGATCGCCACCGCCGTCAGCACGAAGCCGAACCGGATCATCGCCCCCCGGTGGCGCTCCGCCCCGGGCCGGCCCTGCAGCCAGGACCCCAGCGACCAGGACAGCCCGCCCGGCGCCAGCGTCAGGCCCGCCATCGTCACCGACAGGCCGCGCTGGGTCTGCATCATCAGCGGGATGAACAGCTCGGACGCGAAGAACGCGCCCGCCGCCAGCCCGCGCAGCAGGATCACCGTCGGCAGGCCGCGGGCCGCCCGCAGCGTCCCCTTCGGCAGCAGCCGCAGCACCGCCGGGCCGATCAGCGCCACCCCGGCGGCCGCCGGCAGCAGCGCCCAGCCGTCCAGCCGCTGGCCCGCGTACTGGAGCAGCGCCGCGCCGACCGCGACCATCGCCGCGTCCCGGGTCCGCCGCCAGTCGTACGGCTGCGGCCGGCGCGGCGGCTGCCGGCGCTCGGAGCGGCGCAGCGCCGGGCCCATCACGGCCAGCGGCAGCAGCACCAGCGCCGGCACCGCGAGGAACACCCAGCGCCAGCCCAGGTGCTGGGTCACCGCGCCGGAGATCACCGGGCCGAGGATGGACGGCAGCACCCAGGCCGCCGAGAACGCCGCGAACACCGCCGGGCGCAGCCGCTCCGGGAAGGCCCGGCCGACCACCACGTACAGCGCCACGATCACCAGGCCGCCGCCCAGGCCCTGCACCGCCCGGCCGGCGATGAACATCCACATGTTCACGGCGGTGCCGGCGGTCACCAGTCCGGCCGCGAACACCGCGATCCCGGTGAACAGCGGCGCGAGCGGCCCGTGCCGGTCGCACCACTGCCCCGACACCACCATCGCCAGCAGCGTGGTGGTGAAGTACGCGGAGAACGCGAAGGCGAACAGGGGGATGCCGTCGAGCTGCTGGGCGGCGGTCGGCATCGCGGTGTTCACGGCGGTGGCCTCGAAGGCGAGCAGCAGCACCACCGAGACGATGCCCAGCGTCAACGCCCGCCAGGGGCCGCTGAGCACGCCTGACGTGCCGTCGTCGCCGTCGTCGGACATCTGCTGCGGTGGTGCCGTGTCGGCCTGGGAGGTGGTGGTCACCTCGACATGGTAAGTGCCGTTACGGCGTTTTGATCCTGACCCCGGGGTGGAACCGGCCATCCTCCGCCGGCCCTGGGACTTCAGTGCCACTTCAGTGCAGCACCTTGAGCCCCACCACTCCCGCGAGGATCAGCACCAGGCAGGTGATCCGGGCCGCGCTCGCCGCGTCCCCCATCGCCGCCATCCCGTACAGCGCCGTCCCCACCGCGCCGATGCCCACCCACACCGCGTAGCCCGTCCCCAACGGAATCGACCGCATCGCGTACGCCAGCCCGCCCATCGACAGCGCCAACGCCACCGCGAACACCACGCTCGGCACCAGCCGGGAGAACCCCTTGGTGGCCTCCAGGGCCACCGCCCAGACGGTCTCCAGCACACCGGCCACGACCAGAACCACCCACGCCATGACGACGGACTCCTCGCAGTAGTCGAAACACCTACCGCGCCGTCTTGTCATACCGGGTACGACGCACCTCGTCCGGGACGGGCCACCAGCACCCGCCTCGCTCCCGACCGTAGCACAGTGCCGACACACGGAATTCATCAAGGAATTCGCGTATTCCGTTGACACCACCCGCGCCCGGTCCGCTACAGTCAATTCACCGGAACGATCCGGAGCAGTACCGCCCGACGACAGGAGAAGGCCATGAACAGGAAGCCGGAGGCCCTCGCAGTGCCCCGCACCTGTGCCCCCTGTCCGGGCTCCCGTTGTTGCGCCTGAGTCGCAACCCCCTTTGCCGCCAGGCCCGTTGACGCCTGCGCGCACCCTTTTCACGACCGTGTGCCCGAGTGGTCAGGGAACCGTCTGCAAAACGGTTTACACGGGTTCGATTCCCGTCACGGTCTCTTCCGGAATTCACCGGGCGCGATTTCCGCACCGTCGCGCCCGGTGAATTTCGCTGCCCATTTCCATTCCGCCCCGAACAGTGCGGCGGGGGGGGGGGGGGGGGGGCCCGCGCCCCCCCCGCCCCCCCCCCCCCCCCCGCGTGGTACTCCGCCAAAAAAACACAAACACGGGGGGGGGGGCCCCCCCCCCCCGCA